>DATHZW010000060.1:0-5493 GCA_035458405.1 Steroidobacteraceae bacterium
GATCGCTCGCGGTCCGCCTACCCGCCTCCGGCCTCGTAGAGCGCGGCGCCCGCCGCCAGTTCCTGCGCCACGCGTCGCCTCAGCGAGGCCGGCGAGAGCACCTCGACCTCGCCGCCATACTTCAGGACGTCCATCACGAGCTCCGGCTCCTGGCTGTAGGGAAGCTCGAGCACGTAGGATCCGTCGGCCTCCATGCGGCCCACCTGGCGGGAATGCCAGACCTCGTTCGCCACCCACCGCGCGCGCCCCGGGGAGAACCTCAGCACCGCCCGCTCGACCGACTCGCCGGCGAAGATCCCGTATCCCGCGCGCAGCACCTCGTCGAGCCGCCCGTCGTCGACCTCGCGTGCCGGGTCCTCGAGCGCCTGCGCCGCCCGGATGGCGTCCACGGCGAAGATCCGGATGTCGTTGCGCGTGTGGCACCAGGCATCCAGGTACCAGTTGTAGCGGTAGTGCACCAGCCGCTGCGGCGAGACGATCCGCTCCGATTCCTCGCCGGTCTGCCGCCGCAGGTGCCGGATGCGAAGCCGGCGCCGGTCGAGCAACGCGAACGACAGCGTCTCGAAGACTTCGCGGTTGACGGGGCGCGTGCCCATCGGCAGGACCTTGATGCGCCGGCGGATCTCGCGATGGCCCTTTTCGCTGCCTTCCAGAAGGCCCGCCAGGCGTTCCCGGACCGGGCCCAGCTGGCGCGAGAGCAGCCCGGGCTCGAGCTGCTCCAGCAAGTGCTCGATCTCCAGCAGCGCGTAGATCTCGCCGGGGCTGAACCAGACCCCCGGCAACTCGGCGACGTCGGCGTCCGGGTCGAGCACGTAGGCCTGCCTGTCGACCGACCAGATGATCGGCACGTTCAGCCGGTCGCGCATGTAGTCGATGTCGCGCTTGAAGGTCGAATGCGAGATCTCGAGTTCCTCCTCGATCTCGCGACGCGTGAGCGCGCCCTTCTCGACCAGCCGGCGGCGGATGCGGTAGAAGCGTTCGGTGCGGTCCATGGGTGCAATCTAACGCGAGATCGGGGACGCCAGGCAAGCGTCGCTGCGGCGGACGGCCCGTCGCTGCGGAATTTACCTTGCCCGCGGCGGGCCGGGGCAGTTTAAGCTTGGCTGCATCCAATCGCGGGAGTGTGCGCATGAACCTGGAGAAGGTGATCTTTGGCTTCTTCATCCTGCTCGCGGCGACCCTGAATTTCGGGTTCGTTCTGGGTGACATGGGCGACCCGACGCACCATGCGGCGCCGGAGCTGTATGCGGCGGTGGTCGTCAACGTCATCGCCACGCTGCTGAAGTTCGGCGACCGGACGCAGCTCGGCGCGGTGCACCTGGCGACCAGCCTGGTCGCGGTGCTGCAGCTGATCGCGGCGACGCTGGTGTGGTTCTTCGCGGCGCGCGAGGCGGGCGGCGAGATATCCGCCTCGAGCATGGCGGCCATCGTGTCGCTCGCGGCCGGGGCGGTGTTCGCCAACGTGGTCTCCGTGATCATGCTCGTCGCCGAGACACTCATGTTGCGTCGCTGAACAGATGGACAGCGTCCTGCTGCTGACGCTTCGGCGGCTGCGCCGTCCGCTGGTGCTGCTGGTCGTCGTCTACGCGGTCGGCATCCTGGGAATGGTCGTGATCCCCGGCGTGGACGCGGCGGGCAATCCCGCGCCGATGGGCTTCTTCCACGCCTTCTATTTCCTCAGCTACACCGCCAGCACCATAGGCTTCGGCGAGATCCCCAGCGCTTTCACCGACCAGCAGCGGCTCTGGGTGACGATCGTCATCTACATGTCGGTCGTGGCCTGGGCCTACACCATCGGCAGCGTGCTGACGCTGGTCCAGGACAGCGGTTTCCGCCATGCGCTGGTCGAGCAGAGCTTCCGGCGCCGGGTGCAGCGCCTGCACGAGCCCTTCTACATCGTCTGCGGATACGGCGAGACCGGCGCGCTGGTCTGCCGGACGCTGGACCGCTGGGGGCTGCGCTTCACGGTCCTGGACCTGAACCGCGATTGCGTCGACGCGGTGGACCTGGCGCACTACGCCAGCGACGCACCCGCGCTGAGCGCCGACGCCGGCAGCCCCGATCACCTGCTGACAGCCGGCCTGACGAATCCATCCTGCCGCGGCGTGCTGGCGCTGACCGACGACGACGCCGCGAACCTGTCGGTCGCGATCACGGTGCGCCTGCTGGATCCGCGGGTGCCGGTGCTCGCCCGCGCCATGACTCGCGGCGTCGCTGCAAACATGAAGTCTTTCGGTACCGACCATGTCGTCAACCCGTTCCAGATCTTTGGCGAAGCGCTCGCCACCGCACTGGAGGCACCCGCCACCTTCCGGCTGATCATGCGGCTGAGCGGGTTGTTGCGCGGTTCGGCGGGCAGCGAAGCGCCGCCGCCGCGAGGCGCCTGGCTGGTCTGCGGCTACGGCCGCTTCGGCCGCGAGGTCGTCGACGCCTTCGACCGCGAGTCGCTGCAGGTCACCATCATCGACCCGGTGGCCTCCGGGTCCGGGCAGCGGTTCATCCGGGGCGTCGGCACCGAGGAGGAGCCCCTGCTGCGCGCAGGCGTGAAGGAAGCCGTGGGCATCGTGGCCGGCACGGACCATGACGTGAACAACCTGTCCATCGCCGTGACGGCGCGCGAACTCAACCCGGACCTGTATGTCATCGCGCGGCAGAACCTGCGCGCGAATCATCACCTGTTCGAGGCCTTTGACGCCGACGTCACCGTGGTGTCCGCCGAGCTGATCGCGGGCCGTTGCCTGGCGATCATCTCGACGCCGCTGCTCAGCCCCTTCCTCGCCCTGGCAAGGCAGCAGCCCCAGGACTGGGCCCGGGAACTGGGCGACCGGCTCGACCGGCTCAACCCGACGGGATCGCTCTCGACCTGGAGCGTCCGGCTCGACACCGCGGAGGCGCCGGCGGTGCACGCGGCGCTGGTGCCCGGGGCAGCGGCGCCGCTGATCGGCGACCTGCTGCGGAGCCCGAGCGACCGCTCCGAGCCGCTGGCTTGCCTGCCGCTGCTGTTGCGGCGCGACGGGCGGGACCATCCGCTGCCGGCGGAAGACATGCCGCTGGCGCGCAGCGACGAGATCCTGTTCGCGGGACGCCTGCGCGCGCGCCGGTCGCAGCAGTTGACGCTGGCCAACGTCAATGCGCTGGACTACGTGCGCACCGGACGCGACCTGCCCGGGGGCTGGATCTGGCAGAAGCTGACGCGGCGCAACGGCCAGGTCGGCCCGGCCTGAGGCCGTAGTGACGTAAGATGCACTCGTGACCGTCCAGAGAACCGCATGGCGGATGGCGCGCGCAGGGTCCCTGGCCCGACTCGCGCGCGTCGAGGAGCCGCTGGCCGACCCGGGGCCCGGCCAGGCCCGGCTTCGCGTCGAGGCCATCGGCCTCAACTTTGCCGACATCCTCGCCTGCCTCGGGCTCTATTCGGCCACTCCGTCAGGGTCGTTCGTCCCCGGCCTCGAGTGCGCCGGGACGGTCGAGGCGACCGGTCCCGGCACCCGTCTTGCCCTCGGTGATCGCGTCAGCGTGCTGACGCGCTTCGGCGCTTACGCCGACCGGCTCAATTTCGACCAGGACTACGCCATCCCGGTCCCGGCGGGATGGACCGCAGCCGAAGCCGCGGCATGGCCGGTGCAGGGCATGACCGCCTGGTATGGGCTGATCGAACGCGCCCGGGTCGGGCCGGGCGAGACCGTACTGATCCAGTCGGCCGCGGGGGGCGTCGGCCTGCAGGCGCTGGGAATCCTGGAGTCGGTCGGCGCCAGGGTCGTCGCCACCGTCGGCAACGAGGACAAGCGGCAGTTCCTGCTGTCGCGCCACGGGCTGGCAGCCGGCGCGGTGATCGTGCGCGACCCGCGGCGGTTCGGCCGGCAGCTGGACGGGGCGCTCGCGACGCTCGGTGCCTCCGGGCTCGACGTGGTCTTCGATGCCGTCCTCGGGCCGTATTTCGATCCCGCGATGAGGCGGCTCAACCCCGAGGGCCGTTTCGTGCTGTTCGGCGCCGCCGATTTCATGCCGGCCGGCCGGCGCCCCAACTATGCGGCGCTGTTGTGGCGGTACCTGCGCCGGCCGCGGCTGGACCCGCTGGCGATGATCTCCGCCAACCAGAGCTTCATCGGCTTCAACCTGATCTGGCTGTGGGAAGAAGTCGGGCGCATGCCCGCGGCGATCGACGGCCTGAACCGCTACGCGGGCGGGCGGAAACCCCATGTCGGGGAGCGCCTGCCCTTCGATCGCGCGCCGGAGGCCATGCGCCTGCTGCAGTCCGGCGGCACCGTCGGCAAGGTGGTACTCGAGACCTGATCCGCGGTCAGTCCACCGGCCAACGGTGAACCGGCAGTTCGACGCCGGCTGCCGACCACGCAACGGGAAGGCCGGAGCCGGGCCGGTCGATCGCTAAACGGTCCGCGCTTGCTAGAGCTTCACGCGGACGTTGCCGTTGATCACGGTCACCGGGTAGGTCTTCAGGGCCTTCTCGCCGCGCACCGCGTTGAGCAGCTGGACGCCGGGCGGGAAATTCGCCCAGTCGACGACTTCGCCGCTCCTGATGTCGAAGCGGGCGCGGTGCAGGGGACACTGGATCTTGCAGCCGTCGACGACCTTGCCGCGCCCCAGCGGCGCGAACATGTGCGTGCAGGTGCTCTGCGTCGCGTAGAAGCCGTCCTCGAGGTGGAAGACGAGCACGCCGGTGCCGTCGAACCTGGCTGCCTTCATCTTGCCGACCGGCAGTTCGTCGGCCTTGCATACCGTGTGCGTCGCCATGTCCTCTCCCTGGCAGGCCCGCGGCCGCCGTCCTAGTGAGCCAATACGCGTGAAATGATGTAGCCGCCGGACTTGGCGTCGTGCTCGAGGTCGAGCAGCTTGCGATCGCGCGCCTCTTCCAGCAACTTGCCGAAGGTCTTGAAGCCGTGGTAACTCTCGTTGAAGCCCGGCTTGCGGCGCTTGAGCGCCTGCTTGACCATCGAACCCCAGACCTTCTCCTCGGAATCGCGCTCCTCCATCAGGTCATCGATCGTCTCGATCACCAGGTCGAAGGCCTCCTGCTTCTTCTCCTCCTCGGGCGACGGCGCCGTCTTCTCGGTCGGCTTGACCGCCTTCGCCTTACGCCGGGTGCTGCGGGCCTGCGCCGACTGCCGGGCGAGGTCATCGTAGAAGATGAACTCGTCGCAGTTGGCGATCAGCAGGTCAGACGAGGAATTCTTGACGCCGACGCCGATGACGATCTTGTTGTTCTCACGCAGCTTGCTGACCAGCGGCGAGAAGTCGGAATCGCCGCTGACGACCACGAAGGTGTCCACGTGGGACTTCGTGTAACAGAGGTCGAGTGCGTCGACGACCATGCGGATGTCGGCGGAATTCTTGCCCGACTGCCGCACGTGCGGGATGTCGATGAGTTCGAAGGCCGCCTCGTGCATGGCGGTCTTGAATTCCTTGTAGCGCTGCCAGTCGCAGTAGGCTTTCTTGACCACGATGTTGCCCTTGAGGAGCAGTCGCTCGAGCACC
>DATHZW010000061.1:0-8797 GCA_035458405.1 Steroidobacteraceae bacterium
CGCCGACGCATGGACCCCGGCCAGGGCCACCGCCGCCGTGCCCTGGATATCGTCGTTGAAACACAGGACCCGGTCGCGATAGGCGTTCAGCAGGCGGTAGGCGTTGGGCGTCAGAAAATCCTCGAACTGGATCAGCGCGCCCGGATACTTGTCCTGCACGGCGAGGACGAATTCCTCGACCAGATCGTCATAGGCGCGGCCGGTCAGGCGCGTGCGATTGACGCCGAGATAGAGTGGGTCGTTGCGCAACTCATCATTCTTGGTCCCGACATCGAGCATGACCGGCAGGCACTCGTGCGGGTGCACGCCGGCGCAAGCCACATAAAGCGCGAGCTTGCCGATCGCGATGCCCATGCCATTGGCGCCGAGGTCGCCGAGGCCGAGGATGCGCTCGCCGTCGGTGACGACGATCATGCGCGCGTCGCGGTAGGGCCAGTTGCGCATGACCTCGACCATGCGGCCGCGGTCGGCCGCCGAGATGAACATGCCGCGCGGCCGCCGGTAGATATGCCCGAATTGCTGGCAGGCCAGGCCCACCGTGGGCGTATAGATGATCGGCATCATTTCATCAGGGTTTTCCGTGATCACCCTGAAGAACAGCGCCTCGTTCCGGTCGTGCAGGGCCTCCAGCAGGATGTAGCGCGACAGGTCGGAGTCCAGCCTGTGGAAGTTCTCCAGGACCCGGTTGACCTGGTCCTCCTGGGTCACGACGTGCGGCGGAAGCAGGCCGCGCAGCCCGAGCATGTCGCGTTCCCGCAGGGTGAAGGCCGTGCCGCGGTTGAGCGTCGGGTCGCGCAGGAGCGCGGCGCCGCGGGGAAACCACTCGGGAAGCGGGGGTGGCAGGGGTCGACGCGGGCGCTTTGGCAACATGGAATTTCTCCGAAAGGGCCGCGTGAGCCTCGGCGTGGTGGATTACCGAGTCAGCACACGCGCGCGGTGGACGCGATAATATCAGCGGACAGCGGGGTCCCACATGTGGGGCACACGTAGTCCGGGTTGCGCGTGCCGATTGCGAGGCGACCCTCACCCCTGGACAAGGAACGGAGACTGCACATGATCTATTCGGGATCCGCCATCAGCGTGGCGGCCGTCGGCGACGGTATTGCGGAGCTGAAACTCGACCTCTCGGGAGAGAAGGTCAACAAGCTCAACCAGGCGACCCTGCAGGAGTTCGACGCCGCGACGCAGGCCATCGCGAAGGACGGCAGCGTGAAGGGCGTGATCGTCACCTCGGGCAAGGCGGTCTTCATCGTCGGCGCCGACATCACGGAATTCGGCGGCATGTTCGCAAGAGGCGAGGAGTCCATCGCCCGGAACGTCCTCGAGGTCGACCGGATGTTCTCCCGCTTCGAGGACCTGCCGGTCCCCACGGTCGCGGCCATCAACGGCATCTGCCTCGGCGGCGGCACCGAACTGGCGCTGTCCTGCGACTACCGGGTCATGTCCACGGCGGCGAAGATGGGCGTCCCGGAAGTGAAGCTGGGCATCTTCCCGGGTTTCGGCGGCACCGTGCGCCTGCCCCGGATCATGGGCGTCGACAACGCCGTCGAATGGATCGCCACCGGCAGCGACAAGCGGCCCGACGAGGCGCTGAAGGACGGCGCCGTGGATGCGGTCGTCGAACCGGCACGGCTGCGCGATGCGGCGCTGGCCCTGGTCGGCCAGTGCATCGCCGGCAAGCTCGACTGGCAGGCCAAGCGCGCCGAGAAGCTGGCGCCGCTGAAGCTCAATGCGACCGAGCAGGCCATGGCCTTCACGTCATCGATGGCGGTGGTCGGCGGCAAGGCGGGGCCCAACTATCCGGCGCCGATGCTGGCGCTGAAGGCCATGCAGTCGGGGGCCACGCTGGGCCGGGACGCCGCGCTGGAAATCGAGGCCAAGCACTTCGCCAAGGCGGCGGTAACGCCCCAGGCCGAGGCCCTGATAGGCGTGTTCCTCGCTGACCAGGCGGTGAAGAAGATCTCCGGCGGCTGGGCAAAAAAGGCCACCAAGGAGATCCGCCAGGCCGCGGTACTCGGGGCCGGGATCATGGGAGGCGGCATCGCCTACCAGAGCGCCGCGAGGGGCACGCCGATCGTCATGAAGGACATCCGCGAGGAGGCGCTCGCGCTTGGCATGAGCGAGGCCGGCAAGCTGCTGTCCAAGCAGGTCGAGAAGGGCAGGATCAAGGTGGCGGCGATGACCGAGACGCTCGCGCGCATCCGGCCGACCCTCAACTACGGCGATTTCGGCGGCGTCGACATCGTCATCGAGGCCGTGGTGGAGAACCCGAAGGTCAAGAAAGCGGTGTTCGGCGAGGTCGAAGGCCTGCTGCGCGAAGACACGATCATCGCCTCGAACACCTCGACGATCTCGATCAGCTCGCTGGCGGAGGGCCTGCAGAGGCCGCAGAACTTCGTCGGCATGCACTTCTTCAATCCGGTCCACATGATGCCGCTGGTCGAGGTGATCCGCGGCGCCAGGTCGTCCGATGAGGCGATCGCGACCACCGTTGCGCTGGCCCAGAAGATGGGCAAGACGCCGATCGTCGTCAACGACTGCCCGGGATTCCTGGTGAACCGCGTGCTGTTCCCGTACTTCGCCGGCTTCCACATGCTTCTGCGCGATGGCGCGGATTTCCAGGCCGTCGACAAGGCGATGGAGCGCTTCGGATGGCCGATGGGTCCCGCGTACCTGATGGACGTGGTGGGGATGGACACCGCGGTCCACGCCGCGGAAGTCATGGCCGAGGGCTTCCCGGACCGCATGCGCCCGGATTTCAAGGCCACTACGGCGATGCTCGTCGAAGCGGGCCGCCTGGGCCAGAAGAACGGCAAGGGCTACTACGTCTATGCCCCGGACAAGAAGGGCAGGCCGAAGAAGAGCGTCGATGCAACGACCTACGAGTTGATCGCGCCGGTGGTCGCGCAGCGCCGCGACTTCACGGCCGACGAGATCGTGGCGCGTTGCATGCTGCCGATGGTGAACGAGATTGCGCGCTGCCTCGAGGAGAAGATCGTCTCCACGCCCTACGAGGCGGACATGGCGCTGGTCTACGGCATCGGCTTCCCGCCGTTCCGCGGCGGGGCCTGCCGCTACGTAGACCAGACCGGGGCCGCGAACTTCGTGGCGCTGTGCGACAAGTATGCCTCGCTCGGCAAGCTGTACGAGGCGCCCGGGCTGTTGCGCGACATGGCGGCGTCGGGCCGCAAGTTCTTCGCCTGACCCTGCGGTCCACCAAGAATCCTGGAGAGATCAAGATGAGCCTCAATCCCCGCGATGTTGTGATCATCGATGGCGTGCGTTCCGCAATGGGCCGTTCGAAGGGCGGCATGTTCCGCCAGGTCCGCGCCGACACCCTGTCCGCCGAGCTGATCAAGGCCCTGTTCAAGCGCAGCCCGGCGGTCGACCCGGCCGAGGTCGAAGACGTGATCTGGGGCTGCGTGAACCAGACGCTCGAGCAGGGCATGAACGTCGCGCGCTATGCCTCGTTGCTGGCCGGGTTGCCGCATACCGTGGCCGCCCAGACCGTCAACCGCCTGTGCGGGTCCTCGATGCAGGCCCTGCACACCGCCGCCGCGCAGATCATGACGGGCCAGGGCGACGTCTTCGTGATCGGCGGCGTCGAGCACATGGGTCACGTCGGCATGATGCACGGCATCGACCTCAACCCGGCGGCCTCGAAGCACTTTGCCAGGGCGTCGAACATGATGGGCCTCACCGCCGAGATGCTCGGACGGCTGCACGGCATCAGCCGCGAGATGCAGGACAAGATGGCCGCGCGTTCGCACCACAGGGCCTGGGAGGCGACGCAGACGGGCCGCTTCAAGAAGGAGATCGTGGGCATCGAGGGCCACGACGCGGATGGCTTCCGCGTGCTGTGCGAGATTGACGAGGTGATCCGTCCGGAGACCACGGTCGAGGCGCTGGCGGCGCTGCCGCCGGTCTTCGACCCGAAGAACGGCACCGTGACCGCGGGATCGTCCTCGGCAATTTCCGATGGCGCTTCCGCGATGCTGGTCATGAGTGCCGAGCGCGCCAAGGCGCTGGGCGTCGTGCCTCGCGCCAGGATCGTGTCGATGGCCGTGGCCGGTTGCGATCCGGCGATCATGGGCTACGGACCCGTCCCGGCGACCAGGAAGGCGCTGAAGCGCGCCGGCATGGAACTGTCCGACATCCAGGTCGTCGAACTGAACGAGGCCTTCGCCGCCCAGGGCCTGGCCGTGCTCAAGGACCTGGGCCTGCTCGAGACCATGGATGACAAGGTGAACCTGAACGGCGGCGCGATCGCCCTGGGACATCCACTGGGCTGCTCCGGGGCGCGCATCACCACGACCCTGCTCAACGCCATGGAATGGAAGGGCGCCCAGCTGGGTCTCGCGACGATGTGCATCGGCCTCGGCCAGGGCATTGCCACGGTGATCGAACGCTGTTGAGCGTTGCCGTGCGCTTCTGAAGGGGGACAGCATGCAGTACACGTGTCCGATGCACCCTGAGGTGCTGCGGGATGAGCCGGGCAATTGCCCGCTCTGCGGCATGACGCTCGAGCCCGTTGCGGCCAGCACGTCGCACTGGACCTGCCCGATGCATCCCGAGGTGCATGAGCAGGGCCCCGGTCATTGCAGCGCTTGCGGCTGCGCGCTCGAGCCGGTGACGATTACCGCGGCGCCCGGGGAAAATCCCGAGCTGATCGACTTTCGCCGGCGACTCCGGCTCGCCGTGCCGCTGACCCTAGCGGTCCTGTTCCTGGCGATGGGTCCGATGCTGCTGCCCGCGCTGGCGCCGCTGGAACACGCCGCCTGGGCGCGATGGGCGCAGTGGTTGCTGGCCACGCCGGTCGTGTTCTGGGCCGGCTGGCCGTTCCTGGAGCGCGGCGTGCAGTCGCTGCGCGGCCGGCTCAACATGTTCACGCTGATCGCGCTCGGCGTGTCGGCGGCCTATTTGTTCAGCCTGGCGGCGCTGCTCATCCCGGGTTCGTTCCCGGATTCCGCGCGCGACGCGATGGGCATGGTGCCTCTGTATTTCGAGGCGGCGGCCGTCATCGTCACGCTGGTGCTGGCCGGGCAGATTCTCGAGCTGCGCGCCCGGACCAGGACGGGCGCCGCGCTGCGGGCCCTGCTGGACCTGGCGCCCGACATGGCGGTGCGCGTGGCTGAGGACGGCAGCGAGTCGGAGGTGCCGGCCGCGCAGCTGCGCAAGCAGGACAAGCTGCGCGTGCGGCCAGGCGCGCGGGTACCGGTGGACGGCGTGGTGCTCGAAGGCTCGAGCAGCGTCGATGAGGCCATGGTGACCGGCGAGTCGGTGCCGGTCGCGAAGGCGCCGGGCGACCGCCTGATCGGCGGCACCGTCAACGGCGGCGGCTCGCTGCTGATGTGGGCCGAGGGCATCGGGTCCGAGAGCACGCTGGCGCGCATCGTCGGCATGGTCTCCGAAGCCCAGCGCAGCCGCGCGCCGGTGCACGCGCTGGCCGATCGCGTGTCGGCGTGGTTCGTCCCCGCGGTGGTGCTCGTGGCGGTGGTCTCGGCGCTGGTGTGGTGGTGGGTCGGTCCGGAGCCGCGGCTCGCCCATGCACTGGTCGCCGGCGTGACCGTCCTGATAATCGCCTGCCCATGCGCTGTCGGCCTGGCCACGCCGATGTCGATGACCGTGGCCATGGGGCGGGGCGCGCAGGCCGGCGTCCTGTTCCGTGAGGCCCGCGCACTCGAGGCGCTCGCCTCCCTCGAGGTGCTGGTCTGCGACAAGACCGGCACGCTGACCGAGGGCCGGCCGCAGGTCGACGCCATCTATCCGGCCGAGGGCATGGACGAGAAGGAACTCCTGCGGCTCGCGGCCGGCATCGCGCAGCAGAGCGACCATCCCCTCGCCAAGGCCGTGGTGGCCGCGGCGCGCGAACGCAGGATCCGTCCGCCGCTCGCCCGCGGTGTCGAGGCGGTGGCCGGGTCGGGCACGCAGGGCCAGGTCGGCACGGCCCAGGTGAAGCTGGGCAGCGCGGAATTCACCGCAGCGACGGACGCCTTTGCGGACCAGGCGGGCGCAGCGCAGGAGTCGGGCGCGAGCCTCGTGTATGTCGCGGTGGACGGACGTGTGGCCGGACTGTTGACCGCGCGCGATCCGGTCAGGCCGGGCACGAAGGAAGCGCTGGCGGAACTGCGCGGCCTCGGGCTGCAGGTCACGATGCTCACCGGCGACGGCGAGCGGGCCGCGCGCCACGTGGCGGCCGAGCTCGGCATCGATCGCGTCGTGGCCGGCGTGAAGCCGGATGGCAAGGCGGAGGCGATCCAGGCGCTCCAGGCGGACGGACTGCGCGTCGCGATGGCCGGCGACGGGGTCAATGACGCGCCGGCGCTCGCCCAGGCCGAGGTCGGGATCGCGATGGGCCATGGCACCGACGTCGCCAAGCAGACGGCCGGCATCACGCTGGTGAAGGGCGACCTGGCGGCCATCGGCCGGGCGCGCAGGTTGTCCGCCGCAACCATGAAGAACGTCCGACAGAACCTCTGGCTGGCTTTCGGCTACAACGCGCTGGGCGTGCCGATCGCTGCGGGCGTGCTGTATCCGCTGCTCGGCTGGACGCTGACGCCGGCCTTTGCGGCGGCCGCCATGTCCCTGAGTTCGGTGACGGTCATCGGCAACGCCCTGCGCCTGGCCAGGACCCGCCTGTCGTAACGGAGGCGGCTGCGGGCACACCCGGTGTCAGGCTCCGCTGGCACGGCGTTCGTTCGGCAGCATCGCTGGGGTCAGGCTCCGCTGGGATGACGTTGGTTCGGTAGATCAGCAGCAAGTGCGGTGCCTGACCCCTCTTGTTGCCAAAGCTCTACGACGTTGAATGCAAGCCGGCCCGCTGGCTGCGGTCGGGGCTTCCCCCTTTCGCTCCGAAAGCCGCCAGTCGCTTCAGGGGGAACCCCGCCCTGGCCGCGGGCCGGCTCGGTGCCTGGCTCCGCGGCAGCGGTGCCTGGCACCTCTTACTGCCACGGCGCGGTCGAGGGAGGGGCGGTCCCCGAGCGAGCGAGTGTCTGCCTTTCCGAGCGAACGAGGGCGAGCCGCCCCGACAGGCGACCACGTCGTGACGTTGGCGCCATGTTTGCGCCGCCCGGAGGAAACGTTTGTAGATCGTCACGCGGCCCGGAGGTGTCAGGCACCGCTCGTGAGGCTGTGCCTGTAGTCGACGCCATGCCAGCGGAGCCTGACACCGATGATGCCAGGAACCGACGCCGCGCCAGCGGAGCCTGGCACCGCGATCCGCCGAATTTGCATACAATCGGCGCGGGAGGACGCCATGCCACGCACCCTGAAGAGCACGCCGCGCCGCGACGGTTTCCGCATGCCCGGCGAATTCGAGCCGCATGCCGGGACCTGGATGCTCTGGCCGGAGCGGACCGACAACTGGCGGCTGGGGGCGAAGCCCGCCCAGGAGGCCTTCGCGGCGGTCGCGTCCGCGGTTGCGGCGGCCGAGCCGGTGACGGTCGGGGTCTCGGCGTCCCAGTGGGACAACGCGCGGCAGCAGTTGCCGGAAGCGGTTCGTGTGGTCGAGATCAGCACCAACGACGCCTGGGCGCGCGACACCGGGCCGACCTTCGTCGTCGACGGGCGGGGCCGGGTCCGCGGCGTCGACTGGATATTCAACGCCTGGGGCGGACTCGCTGGCGGGCTCTATTTCCCCTGGGACCAGGACGACCTGGTGGCCTCCAAGGTGCTGGAAATCGAGCGCATGGATCGCTACCGGGCGCCCTTCGTGCTGGAGGGGGGCGCGATCCACGTCGACGGGCAGGGCACCCTGATCACCACCGAGGAGTGCCTGCTCAACCCCAACCGCAATCCAGGTCTCGACCGGGCGGACATCGAGAAGGGTCTTCGCCAGTACCTGGGTATCGAGACAGTCATCTGGCTGGAACGGGGCGTCTTCAACGATGAGACCGACGGCCACGTCGACAACCTCTGCTGCTTCGTCCGGCCCGGCGAAGTCGCGCTGGCCTGGTGCGACGATCGCGACGATCCGCAGCATGCCATCAGCCGGGATGCCTGGGAGCGGCTGGCGGCCGCGCGGGACGCCCGCGGCCGGCGGCTCAAGGTGCACAAGTTGCCCCAGCCAGGACCATTGCTGATCACCGGGAAGGAAGCCGCCGGGGTGGACCTCCGCGAGGGAAGCCGCCCGCGCAGGGCCGGCGACCGCATGGCGGGCTCCTACGTCAACTTCTACATCGCGAATCGCCGGGTGGTGATGCCGCTGCTCGATCCCGCGACCGACGCCCGCGCCTTGAGGATCCTCAGGCGCCTGTTCCCGCGCCGGGAAGTCATCGGCGTACCGGCGCGGGAAATCCTGCTGGGAGGCGGCAACATCCACTGCATCACCCAGCAACAGCCGCTGGGTCGAGGCGTGCGACTGGTGGCAAAGGCGCGCCCGCGGCGGAAAGCGGCCTGACTTGTCTTGTTTGGACTGCCGGGAAACTGGCGTAGAATTTCGCGGGCATCACCAGCCCGTGCGAAATGGCCCCAGGGAGAGGCAACATGCTCAAGGTAAACCCGCCGAAACAGCCCATCATCGGCCCGTTCCTCCCGGTGGCTGGCGCTGCAGTGCTGCTCGCGTGCGCCAGCCTGGCAACCCCCGCATCGGCTGAGGGGTCGAGCCCGATCGAGTCGCGGGGCTATGTCTCTCTCGGCGCCTTCCTGAACGAGTCCGATCTCACGATCCGCCTGGACGGCTCGGCCGGCGAGAACGGTACCGAGATCGACTGGGGCAAGACCTTCGGCGATACCGGGCAGACGCGGTTTCGTCTCGACGGGCTCTGGCGGATTACCGATCGGCATCACCTGCGCGTGA
>DATHZW010000062.1:0-4686 GCA_035458405.1 Steroidobacteraceae bacterium
GGCCGGCTTCTCCGGCGGTTGCGCCACCGGCGCCTCGGTCGCCGGCGCAGCGGCTTCCTGACCCTCTGGGGCGGCGGGTGTGGCGGCCTCGGCGGCCGGCTCGGGGGCCGGCGCGGCCGCGGCCATGGCGGCGGCGGCTTCCTTCTCGGACAGCCGCTGCTGCAACTGCGCGAGTTCCGCATTCTTCAGTTCGAGCAGCCGCCGCGACTCCTCGATTTCACGGCTGAGTTCGCCGATCCGCGATTCCACGTCGGCAGCTTCCGAGGCTGGCGCACCGCCGTCGGCGGTCACCTCGGGCGTCACCAGCCGCAGGCGCGCGGGCTCCTGCGCGGCCTCCCCGCCCTGCCAGGCAGCAGTCTGGCGCCCAATCTCACTGGAGGCTTCGGAGGCACTGATGTCGGCCAGCGACTCCGGGCCAGGTACGCGCAGGATCGCCCCGGCGCGCAGCACGTTGATGTTGCCGCCGAACGCCTCCGGGTTGGCCCGGAACATGGCGATCATCATGCGGTTGGTGCCCGTACGGCTGCCGTCGCTGAACTTCGCGGCGATCCGATAAAGCGTATCGCCGCGGCGCACGTCATAGGTCGTCGCGGCCCCGCCGGAAGGCGCCAGGGCGGGTCTCGCCTCGGGTGCCGGGCTCGGCCGCACAGGCGCCGGCGACGGCGCGGCGGCCGGGGTGCGCGACACGCGCGGTGCGGCGACCGGCGGTGGCGCAACGGCCTCCTCGGGCGCGAAGACCGGGGGATCCAGCAGGACGGTGTACTCGCGCAGGAGCCTGCCGCGCGGCCAGTTGACTTCGACCAGGAAGGTGACGAAGGGCTCGCTGATCGGCGCCGCCGAATTCACCAGCAGCACGTTGCGGCCGTCGCGACCCCGCCCGACCTGGAACTGGACCGAATCCATGAAGCCGGCGCGCTCGATGCCGTAGCGCTGGAACAGCTCGCGCGAAGCGAGTTGCGCGCTCAGCGAACCGAGTTCCTCGGCGGTCGGCGCGACCAGGTCGATTTCGGCCGACAGGGGCTCGTTCAGCGCAGAATTCAGGCGGATGTCGCCCAACCCAAGCGGAAACGCGGCCTGTGGGGCAAGCAAGAGCGCCGAGATTGCGGCGCGAAGTTTCCAGCTCATCGTCACTCCCAAAAGGCCGTCTCCAGCTCCGAAGCATCAGCCCGAACTGGGTAAACGGGTGTGAAATCAATCACAAGTCGCTGATCGAGCGGACTATAGCCTACCCGCATCTATTTACCAAAATCTGGCAGGCCGTCACGGTACTGGTCATTCTGGCTCCCCTTACCCGTCGGCCCTCGCCACCTGCCACGGCGGCAGGCCCCGCAGGCCGGCTGCCGCCAGCGCCGCGGCAGCGAGCGCCGCCAGCGCCCCGGCCATGAACGCGGCCTCGGGCGACACCTCGCGCCATAACCAACCGCTGGCGAGCGCCCCGACCATGCCGCCGAGACCGAAGCCGAGGCTGCCGTGCAGGGCCTGCCCGCGGGCGGCGGCATCGCGCGGAAACAGCACCTGGGCGATGGACACCGAGCACAGGTGGAACAGCCCGAAGCTCGCCAGGTGCAGGGTCTGGGCCGCGAAGACCACGGCGCCGACATCGGCCCAGAGCGCCAGCGCCAGCCAGCGCAGCGCCGCCGCGCCGAGCGCGAACACGGTCAGGGACCTGAGCGAAAACCCGGCCAGCAGCCGGCGCGCCAGCAGGAACACGCCGATCTCCGCGATCACCGCCCACGCCCAGAGGAACCCGATCGCGGTCCCGCCGTAACCGAGCCGCTGCAGGTAGAGCGTGAAGAAGTTGTAGTACGCGCCGTGGCTCGCGACCATCAGGAACGCCACCGCCAGGAACGCCTGGACGCGCCGGTCGGCGAGCGCCGGGCGCAAGCTCGAACGCGGCCGGCCCGTCGGCCTGCCGGCGCCGGGTTCGAGGCCCCGGAGGGTGAGCCAGGTGATGCCGATCACCGCCGCCAGGGCCAGCGGCAGCATCTCGATGCCGGCCAGGTCGAGTCCCCAGCCCGCCGTCACGGCGAACACGATGAAGCCGATCGATCCCCACAGCCTCAGCAGGCCGTAACGCCCGGAATCGGCCTGCAGCCGCTCGAGCACGTGCGCGTCGTAGACGGACATGACGCCGTTCCACATGGCGCTGTAGACGGCCAGCAGCAGCAGGATCGCCCAGAGCGAATGCAGCCAGTAGAACGCCAGCGCGCAGGCCAGGGTCGCCAGCGACGCGATCCTGAGCAGCTGCAGGCGGCGCCCGGTGACGTCGGCCCAGTGGGCGTAGACCGGCGGGCCGACGACGCGCAGCGCGGCGAAGACGCCCATCGCCAGGCCGATCTCAAGGCCGTCGAAGCCGCGCCTCGAGAGAAACAGCGGCCAATAGGGAACGAAGAGCCCGACGGTGGCGAAATACCAGAAATAGCCGCCGGCCAGGTAGCGCGCCTCGCGGCCCAAGTCAGCGGGATCGCGTGATGTCGGGCGTGGTCGGGACGACGTCGCCGCACTGCGCCCGGTGCCTCAGGTAGTGGTCCATGAGCACGATCAGCAGCATGGCCTCGACGATCGGTACGGCGCGCAGTCCCACGCAGGGATCGTGCCGGCCGGTCGTGACGATCTCGACGGGATTGCCGTCGACGTCGATCGTCCAGCCCGGCACCTGGATGCTCGAGGTGGGCTTGAGCGCGACGTGCACGATGAGGTCTTGGCCCGAGGTGATTCCACCCAGCGTGCCGCCGGCGTGATTCGACCGGAAGCCGTCCGGGGTCAGCTCGTCACGGTGCTCGCTGCCCAGTTGCCCGGCGACCGCGACGCCGTCGCCGATCTCCACGGCCTTGGCCGCGTTGATGCCCATCATGGCGTGGGCCAGGTCGGCGTCGATCCGGTCGAACATCGGCTCGCCCAGGCCGGGCGGCACGCCGCGGGCCACCGCCGTCACCCTGGCGCCGACCGAGTCGCCCTGCCTGCGCAGCGACCAGATGTAGTCCTCGAGTTCCTGCACACGGGCGGGGTCGGGGCAGAAGAAGGGATTCTCGTAGGCGAACGACGGCTCAACGGGATCGAGCTCGATCGGTCCCATGCGCGACAGCCATCCGCTGACGGTGACGCCGAGGCGCTCGCGCAGGTACTTGCGGGCGATCGCCCCGGCCGCGACCGTCGCCACGGTGATGCGCGCCGAACTCCTGCCGCCGCCGCGATAGTCCCGGAAGCCGTACTTCTGCTGGTGCGTGTAATCGGCATGGCCGGGCCGGAACCGGTCCTTGATCTTGTCGTAGTCGCGCGAACGCTGGTCGGTGTTCGCGACCATCAGGCCGATCGAGGCGCCGGTCGTGCGCCCTTCGAACACGCCGGAGAGGATCGTCACGGCATCGGGCTCCCGGCGCTGGCTCGTGAACTGGGAGGTCCCGGTGCGTCGCAGTTCCAGGTCGGCCTGGATGTCGGTCGCCGCGATTTCGAGGCCCGGCGGACAGCCGTCGACGACCGCGCCCAGCGCGGGGCCGTGGCTCTCGCCGAAGGTGGTCACCGCAAAGAGCCTGCCTATCGTGTTACCGGACATGACCTGACCCCCGTTGCGGCGCCCGCGAGAAATCGCTGCGGTGGCGCTTCACCTGCGCGGCGTTGAGCAGGAACACCCCGCCCCCGCCGCGCTCGAAGTCGAGCCACGTGAACGGCACGCGGGGCCAGGCCTCGCGGACACGCTGCTCCGAATTGCCGACCTCGACGACCAGTATGCCTCGCGGCCGCAGGTGATCCGCCGCCCGTTCGAGAATCCTTTCGACGACATCGAGTCCGCGCTTGCCTGCCACCAGGCCGAGCGCCGGCTCCCGTCGGTACTCGCTCGGCAGCGCTCGCATTTCGGCCTCCGAGACATAGGGCGGGTTGCTGACGATGATATCGTACCGGCGGGCACCGATGCCGTCGTAAACGTCGGACAGTACGGGCCGCACCCGCTCCTGGAGCCCGTGTGCGCGGATATTCCGGCCGGCGACCTCGAGCGCGGCCGGCGACACGTCCGCGGCATCCACCCTGGCGTCGGCGAACGCGTGGGCGCAGGCGATCGCGATACAGCCCGAGCCGGTGCCGATGTCCAGCACGCGGCGCACGGACCCCGGGTCGATCCAGGGCGCGAAGCCACACTCGCACAGTTCCGCCAGCGGTGACCGTGGAACCAGGACGTCCGGCGTCACTTCGATCTCATGGCCGGCAAACCAGGTGCGACCCGTCAGGTAGGCCGACGGCACCCGCTCGCTGATCCGCCGGGCGACGAGCTCGGCGGCGCGGCGCGCGGCGGCCGGCTCCACGGCCCGGCCATAGGCCAGCGGCGCCTCGTCGTGGGGGATGCCCAGCGCATGGAAGACCAGCGCCCCGGCCTCGTCCAGCGGGTTGTCCGTGCCGTGACCGTAGTGCAGGGACGCGCCCGCGAGGCGACGCTCGGCCCAGGTCACGAGTTCGCCGACGGTCCTGGCGCTCACAGCGGGCGCCGCCCGGTGTCGTCTCGATGTCGAAGTGCCTGGCATGCGCGCAATTCTAGCCGCTCGGCCGCAATTTCGAGCGGGTTCGAGGGCCTGTGCTGCGCGGGGTGTGGGATAATGCCGGGAAAGTGCGCAAGCGAGGGTAAACGTCCGATGGGGAATTGTGAGTTGTGAGTTGTGAGTTGTGAGTTGTGAGTTGTGAGTCGGAAGAGCCAGA
>DATHZW010000063.1:0-3436 GCA_035458405.1 Steroidobacteraceae bacterium
GGCGCGGGCACGCGCGGCAGCTCTCCTGGCCGGCCTCGGATTCAGCAACGAGGACCTCGACCGGCCGGTCGCCGAGTTCTCGGGCGGCTGGCGCATGCGCCTGAACCTGGCACGCGCACTGATTGCGCGCGCCGACCTGACCCTGCTGGACGAGCCGACCAATCACCTCGATCTCGACGCCATCGTCTGGCTCGAGCGCTGGCTGGCCGAGTACCCGGGAACCCTCCTGATCGTCTCCCACGATCGCGAGTTCCTCGATGGCTGCGTGACCCATATCGCTCATCTCGCCGATCGCCAGCTGAAGCTGTACACCGGCAACTACTCGTCCTTCGAGGATCAACGCGCGGCGCAGCTGGCGATCGAGCAGGCGATGTTCAGCAGGCAACAGCGCGAAATCGCGCGCATGACCCGCTTCGTCGAGCGGTTTCGCGCCAAGGCCACCAAGGCACGCCAGGCGCAGAGTCGCGTCAAGGCGCTGGCCCGCATGGAGCGGATCGCCCCGGCGCACGTCGACGCCGCGTTTGACTTCGAGTTTCCAGAGCCCGATCGGGCGCCGGACCCGATGCTCACGCTGGAGGACGCGAGCGCCGGCTACGGCGACCGGGTGGTCCTCGCCGGCCTGAACCTGCAGCTCAGGCCCGGCATGAACCTCGGCCTCCTCGGCCCGAACGGCGCCGGCAAGTCCACCCTCATCAGGCTGCTGGCCGGCCAGACGGAGCCGACGAAAGGCCGTCGCGTCGCCGGGCACGGGCTGAAGATCGGCTATTTCGCCCAGCACCAGCTGGAGCAACTGCACCCCCGGCAGTCGCCACTGCAGCACCTGGCGGAGCTCGACCGGCGGGTCCGGGAGCAGGAACTGCGGGACTATCTCGGCGGCTTCGACTTTCGCGGCGACATGGCCGAGGCCCCCGTCGACCGGTTCTCAGGCGGCGAAAAGTCCCGCCTCGCCCTGGCGCTGATAGTCCGCAGCAAGCCGAACCTGCTGTTGCTCGACGAGCCAACCAATCACCTGGACCTGGAGATGCGTCATGCACTGACCCGAGCACTGGCGGGTTTCGAGGGCAGCCTGGTGCTGGTTTCACACGACCGCGCCCTGCTCAAGACCATCTGCGACGGCTTCCTGCTGGTGGCAGACGGGAGGGCGCTCCCCTTCGACGGCGACCTC
The DNA here is from genome assembly GCA_035458405.1 of Steroidobacteraceae bacterium. Taxonomy (GTDB): domain Bacteria; phylum Pseudomonadota; class Gammaproteobacteria; order Steroidobacterales; family Steroidobacteraceae; genus SG8-30. The sequence continues at coordinate 1,166 of DATHZW010000063.1, forward strand.
GACGACTACCTGTCGTGGCTGGCCGGCCGCCGCAGCGCGGAAGCCGGATCGGCCGACGACGAGGAGCCGTCCGGCAAGCAGCAGCGGATACAGGCGCGCGCCGCCGTCCAGGAAGAACGGCAGGCGCGGCTTGCGCGGCGCCGGCCGCTGGTGAAGGAATCGTCCCGGCTGGAGAAGCGCATCGAGGACGCCCGGACGGAACTCCAGCGGATCGAGGCGGAACTCGCAGACCCCGCCCTCTACAGCGGCGGCACGACCGAGCGGATCCGCGAGCTGACCACCCACCAGGCCCGGCTGGCGACCGGACTCGACGCGGCCGAGGAGCGCTGGCTGGAGGTCCAGATCGAGCTCGAGGAAATCGGGGAACCGTGACCTCGTCGGCGCTTGCCCGTTGAAATGTTGGTACCCGCCCCCATAACCGGAGTAGACTGACTTTGCTCCATGGGGGCGACCGGTTTCGACGTGGGTCGCGAAACTCCAGGTGCGTGCCGAGGTGCAGGCCTCCTCGTTAATCAGCTTGCAAACAACTTAGTTGCGAACGAAGACAACTACGCTCTGGCGGCTTAATCCCGCCTAACCCTCGACTGGCTCGTGCCTGTGCGGTCAAATCGGGGGACGCGCTCACAGGATCGCGGTTTCGGTGTGCTGAGGGCCGATCCCGCTAAAACGCTCCTGAGCTGGCTTCATGTTTTCCCCGCCCGCCGGGTAGCATGAGGCGAGATCAATAGGCTGGATACGCACGTAGATCTTGTAGTGTAGGGCTTGCGGACGCGGGTTCAATTCCCGCCGCCTCCACCATCACCGGCCACGGGGTACAGCGTACACCCGTGGCTTTCTCATTTGCGTTCGCGGGAATGGAACCCGCGTAGCGGGTTCACCAGCGCGCCTCCGGCGCGCGCAGGGCCGCGGCGCGCAGCGACGCGGATCCCGAGCCTCGCGAGGGACGAGCGCTGCGCCGGCAGCGCGAGCACTTCCCGCCGCCTCCACCGTTGTCGCGCCCCCGGGCTGTCGCCCGGGGTCATTTCCACTTTAGCGGCTTTCCCGGGTTGCCACGGCGTCCTGCACAGGTACCATCCGACCGGAATTCAAAGAGGAGATCGCGGTGGCCCATCGGGCCGCCTCGCCGTGGATGTCGATTCGCTCGCCTGAAAACGCCGCCCGCCTCCCTCGGACGGCGCGCCGACGACACACTCGCCGCCGTCCGCGCGACGCGGCGCAGGCCCCGGCGCCCTCCTCCTTCGACCATTCCCGCAGGCAAACGAAGGATGGGCACCGATGGCGTGGATGCTGAACCAACGGCTCTTCTTTACGGCGATCGTCCTGTCCGGCTTCTCGGCCCTGGTCTACCAGCTGATCTGGGTCAGGTTGCTGGGCCTCGTCTTCGGGGTCAGCAGCTTTGCGGTGGCCACGGTCGTGGCCGTCTTCCTGCTCGGGCTCGGGCTCGGCAGCTGGCTCTTCGGCAAGTGGTCGGAGAGGACGCGCGACCCGCTCAAGCTGTACATGGTCGTGGAACTGGGTATCGCAGCACTGTCCCTGCTGTCCTACATCGTCATCAGCGACCTGCCCCTCTATCGCTACCTGTACGAGTACGCCTACAACCACCTCGACTTCTACGGCATGTCCCTGGTCCGGCTGACGCTGTCGATGCTGGTGCTGTTGCCGCCGGTCGTGCTGATCGGCGGGACGCTACCGCTGGTCTCGAAGTATTTCCTGACGGTGCCTGCCGCGTTCGGCTCCGGTTTCAGCCGCGTCTACTACCTCAACACGCTCGGGGCCTTCGCCGGCGCGCTGCTGACGGGCTTTGTCCTGGTCCGTTACGTCGGCGTCTTCATGACCCTGATGATTGCGGTGGCCGGCAACCTGGCCGTCGCGGCCCTGGTCGCCCTCGGCCGGTCGGACACGGTTCCGCGCAGGGCGGAACCCGCCCAGGAGGAGTCGCCGCGCTCCTACATGCTGGCCGTGCTGTTCGTGACCGGCTTCATCAGCCTCAGCTACGAGATGCTGTGGGCACGGATCCTGTCGACCTTCGGGCTGTCCACCTCCCAGGCCTTCTCGTTGATCGTGGCGGGTTTCCTGCTGGGCTTTTCCGCCGGGTCGTTCGTGGTGTCACGCATGATCGACCGGCGCCGGGACCTCGAGGGCATATTCGGGATCGTCTGCGTCCTGACCGCCCTCGGCGGCGCCGCCGTGCTGTTCCTGTTCCAGCGATTCGAGGCCGCCACGGCCCTGCTGGACCGGTCGTTGCCGGTCGACGCGCTGACCGGCAGCCTC
>DATHZW010000064.1:0-3664 GCA_035458405.1 Steroidobacteraceae bacterium
TCCAGCGCCCTCTCGACCGTCCGCAGCAGTTTCGCCAGCGACAGCGGCTTCTCGACGAAGTCGAACGCGCCGAGCCGGGTCGCCTCGACAGCCGTCTCGACCGTGCCGTGGCCGGACAGCATCACCACGGGAAAGCGCAGCAAGTGCGAGTCGGACCACTCGCGCAGCAGCGAGATGCCGTCGGTGTCGGGCATCCAGATGTCGAGCAGCACGAGATCCGGCTCCTCGCGGGCGCGGGCGGCCCGGGCCTCGGCGGCGTTGGCCGCGACCTCGACGTCGTATCCTTCCTCGCCGAGGATCTCCTTGAGCGTCTCGCGGATGTCCTGTTCGTCGTCGACGACGAGGATCTTTGCTGAACTCATGCGTGTTCTCTCCTCGGCTCCTGCTTCCTGGCATCGCGCGGCACGACCGCGCCGCGCGCCGCGTCGTCCACCGGCAGCCAGACGCGGACCTGCGCGCCTCCCTGCGGGTGATTCTCGGCCTCGATCCGGCCACCGTGTTCCTCGACGATCTTGCGCACGATCGCGAGCCCCAGCCCGGTGCCTTTCGGCTTGCTGGTCACGTACGGATCGAACATCTGCCCGGCGAGCTCCCTGTGGAAGCCCGGGCCATTATCACGCACCACCAGCTCGACGAAGCCCTGCCCGTTGACCGGTACGCGGCGGGTCGTCACAGCCACCATCGGCTCCGGCCTGCCCTCCAGCGCCTCCAGCGAGTTGGTCAGCAGGTTGTTGAGAACCTGCCGGACCCGGCCCCGGTCGGCCTCGATGACTGCGCCGCCCGGGTCGAGCTGGAGGTCGAAGTGTACCCGCGAGTCCTGCACGTGATACAGGTCGGTCGCCTCGCTCACCAGCCTGTTGACGTCGATGCTGGCGAGCTCGACCGCCGGTGCGCGCGCATAGTCGCTGAAAGCATTCACCATCTGCTTCATCGCTTCGACCTGCTGCACGATGGTGTGCGTGGCGCGATCGAGGACCTCGGCGTCGCGCTCGCCAAGGCTGTCGAGCAGCCGGCGGCGCAGCCGTTCGGCCGAAAGCTGGATCGGCGTCAGCGGGTTCTTGATCTCGTGCGCAAGCCGGCGCGCGACCTCGCCCCAGGCGGCCTCGCGCTGCGCGTGCAGCAGCTGGGTGATGTCGTCGAACACCAGGACCAGGCCGCCGGGCTCGTCGCCCTCGACGGGCAGCGCGGTACATGCGCACATGATCTCGCGTCGCCCGGACTCGGCCTTGAGCGACAGCTGCTCGCGCCACTCGGTCTGCCCTGCGTCGATGTGCGGTCGCACGACGGCGAGGAACTGCGCGACCAGCGTGCTTTCCGCGGCGACCTGATCGAGCGTCTCTCCGGCCCGTTCGCGCAGGCCGGTGCCGAGGATGTCTCCGGCGGCGTGATTGGCGACGCGGATGGTCAGGTCGCGCTCCAGCGAGACGACCCCGGTGGAGAGCCTGGCCAGGATCACGGCCAGGCCCGTACGTTCGTTTTCCACTTCCTGGCGGCTGGCCTCGGCCTCGCCGCGCGCACGCGCAAGGCGCTTGGTCATGTCGTTGAAGGACGTCACCAGGTAGCCGATTTCATCGCGCGACGCGCGCGGGACCTGCGTGTCGAAGTCGCCCTTGGCCACCGCGCGGGTGGCCCTGATCAGGTCCTGCACCGGCTGCACGAGGCGATCCGAGAAGAAGAAGGCGCCGTACACGGCCGCCAGCAGGGCCATCAGCAGCACCAGCGACAAGGTGAGGACGAAGCTGATCTTGAGGGGTTCGCGCAGGTAGGACAGCCTGCCGTACTGCTGGTACGCCCCCTGCACCGCCGCGGCCAGGTCGGCCAGCCGCTGGGGCACCGGGTAGACGGCCACCAGTATGCGGCGGCTCTTCAGGCTGGACTCCTGCCCCATGCCGACGGCGGCCCGGATGACGTAGCCGCCGTTCGCTGCCGGGTCGAGGCTGACATAGCGCTCGCCCCTCCGGACCTGCAGCAGGATCTCGTCGGGCGGAGCGGGCGGCATGCCCTGCAGCAGCGCCGCGGCACTGTAGGCCTCCAGCCGGCCGCCCGCGCTGACGACGGCCAGCTCGTCGGCGTCGCTCCGCCGTCGCTGGTCGTCCAGCGCGGTGAACAGCACGGCCGAGTGTTGCCCCTCCAGGTCCCGTGCAATCTCTGTGGTTCGCTCGAGGTACTCGCGCATCCGCAGGTCCAGCGCCGCCCGCGACAGCCCGAGCGCATCGCTCAGCCCCTGGCGGACCTCGGCGTGAAACCAGCTGTCGATGCCGCGGGTCAGGAACAGCACCGAAAAGGTGAACACGATCAGCAGCGGCACCAGCACCAGCACGCTGAGCATGGCGACCGATCGCGTGCGCAGGCGCGAACCTGGAACCTGTTCGCGCCGCTCGCGAATGAGCTCGCCGAGGCGGCCCGCCAGCAGCGCCAGCAACACGATGACGCCGGCGGCGTTGATGACCAGGATCCAGGGCTGCAGCCGGCCGAATTCCTGGGAGTCGCGCGTGGTCACGGCCAGCAGCGCCAGCGCAACGACCCAGACGACGACACCGGAGCCGATCGCCAGCGGCAGCCAGCGCCGGGTCATGGCCGGATGCTCCAGGTGTACCAGTCCGTGGACTGGCTCCAGTCTCGCCAGAACACCAGCACCTTGATCGCCCCGGGCAGCCCGCCGATGTCAATGGACGCTCTCAGGCTGACCTCGTAGCGCCGGCCTTCCTCCAGCAGGTCCGCGTCGATCAGCGGCAGGTTCCTGACGCGTGACAGGGTCTCTATGGCTTCGTCCAGCGTGGCGAACGTGGTCTGGGCGCCGCTGTTGATGTTGGTCACGACGTAGCGCCCGGAGAGCGCGTCGTAGGCCAGTTCCCAGCGCTGCTGCAACTCGGCGACCGTTGCGTCGGGCAGGAAGCGTCGTTCGCCGCTGATCTCGATGTCGAGGATCATGGTCAGCGGGATGCCCTCGGCCAGGGCCTCCAGCGCCGGTTCCGACAGGCCGGTCTCGACGATGACGTTCAGGTGCCAGACGCCGGCAACGGGCTCGGCGAAGGCGTTGCGGATCGCGAAACGCGTATCCGCGGAGAGCGCGGCCGCCGCAAGCAGCGCGCCGCACAACAGCACGGCCGCGCGCTTGAGTCCCGCATGAAGCCCCCGCGTGGCATGCACTCGCAGCAACCTCAAGCCCGCTTCTCGACGCAGGCGTAGTAGAAACCGTCAGTATCGGCCGCGCCGGTCAACAGCGCGACGCCCGGCCCTGGGCCCACGACGGGCGGTTGGGCCGGCCAGAAAAGCCTAGCAGATTCCGTCACCTCGGCAGCCCCCGGGTTCGCCGACAGGAAGCTCGCCACCTGCCGGGCGTTCTCCGCCTTCAGTACCGAGCAGGTCGCGTAAACGAGCCGCCCGCCCGGCCGCAGCATCGCCCAGGCCGCGGCGAGCAGCCGCTGCTGCCGGTCGACGAACTGGACGACATCCGTCGGCTGCCGCAGCAACTTGATGTCCGGGTGCCGGCGGATGACGCCCGTCCCCGTACACGGCACGTCCAGCAGGATCCTGTCGAAGGGTCGCCCGTCCCACCAGCGGCTGGGGTCGCAGGCGTCTCCGGTGACGACGGTCGCGGCCAGGCCGAGCCTCGCCAGGTTGTCACCGATCCGCCGGGCCCGGGCGGCATCGACGTCGAGCG
>DATHZW010000065.1:0-2841 GCA_035458405.1 Steroidobacteraceae bacterium
GCCGGGTCTTGGCGTTGGTGATGATGGCGCGGGCCTTGTCGAGGTCGGCGCTGGCGTCGACATAGGTGTGCACGATCCCGGCCCCCGTTTCAATCACCGGAATGCGGGCGTTGTCGCGGACGAAGTCGATCAGCCCCTTCGAGCCGCGCGGAATGGCCAGGTCGATGGTGCCGACGGCCTGCAGGATCTTTGGCAGCCACTCGCGCTCCGGCGGGGCCAGGAACACGGCATCGGGATTGACCCCGTTCTGCTCGAGCACCTCGTGCATCAGGTCCACCACGACCCGGTTGGTGTCGTGCGCGTCGCTGCTGCCCTTGAGCACGCAGGCGTTGCGGGTTTTCAGGCACAGCGCAAAGACGTCGAAGGTCACGTTGGGGCGCGATTCGAAGATCACCGCGATCACCCCCATGGGCACGCGCACCTTGCTCAGCTCCAGGCCATTGTCCAGCGTGCGCTGCTCGAGCACTTCTCCGACCGGCGAGGGCAGTGCGCCGACGCTGCGCAAATCGTCGCAGATGGCCTGCAACCTCTCGCGGTTGAGCAGCAGCCGGTCATGCTTCGGATCCTCTGCGGACATGCGTGACAAATCGCTGCGATTGGCCGCCAGGATCTCGTCGCAGGCCCCCATGGCCCGCTGCGCCAGGTCATCGAGAACAGCCCGGATGACGCGATCCTCGCAGCGCGCGAGGTCGCGGGCCGCCTGGCGCGCGGCCGCCAGTCCCCGGTCCAGGCAAGTCTGCTTGTCGTTCATGGTCATCGGGTCGCGGTCCGCTCAGTGCACGAGATACAGGTAATCGTAATGAACCAGGGGCTTTTGTCCACGTTTGCCCATTAACTGCCGGGCTTCTTCGTGACCGTAGCGCGCCCGCCCACAGCCCAGCACAGCGCCTGCCACATTGCGGATCTGGATTACGTCGCCGCTGCTGAACCGCCCCTCGACGCCTTCGATGCCGACCGGCAGCAGGCTGGCCAGGCGGGAGCGGTCGAGGAGGGCGGTCTCGGCGCCGGAATTGACCGTCACCCACCCGGTTGCATGGCTGTCGGCGCTTGCCAGCCAGCGCTTGGCCGAAGAGGCCTCGCCCGCGGCCGGGAACCGGGTGCCGGCTGACCGCGCATTGATCACCTTGAGCAGCACCCGGGGATCCCCGCCGTCGGCGATGACGACCTCGGTGCCCAGTTGCGCGGTCTTCAGGGCGCTGGCGAGCTTGCTGTGCATGCCGCCGCGGCCCAGGGCCGACGCGCCGCGCTGCACGATCTCATCGACCTGGTGCCTGCCGTCGTCCCAGGTTTCGATGCAAACGGTCGCCGGGTCGTCCGGGTCGCCGTCGAACACGCCCGGTACCGTGCTCAGCAGGCACAGCAGGTCGGCGTTGACCATGCCGGCCAGCAGCCCGGCCAGCTCGTCGTTGTCGGTGAACATCAGCTCGGTGATGGAGACGACGTCGTTCTCGTTGACGATGGGGACGACACCGGCGCCCAGCAGAGCCTCGATGCAGCCGCGCATGTTGAGGTAGTGGCGTCGCGTCTGGAAATCGCTCTTGCTGGTCAGCACCTGGGCAACCGTGAGCCCCTGCTGCTCGAACAGGGCGCGCCAGGATTCCATCAGCCGCACCTGGCCGGTGGCGGCCAGCACCTGTCTGCGCGCCACCGGGTCCGTGACTCGCGCGAAGCGGCTGCCGGCCACACCGCTGCCGGCAGCGACCGCGCCGGAAGAGACCAGCAGCAGCTGGTGTCCCTGCGCGGCCAGTTCACCGACCTGTGCGGCCAGGTTCGCCATCACCTCGCGGTTCAGGGCGCCCCCGGCGTCGCACAGCACCTGGCTGCCGATCTTGACGACGATGCGTTGCTTCATCGGGCCGAGCGGGATCAGAGCCCCAGGACGTCAGCACCCTGTTCGAACACGATATCGACCGGAATGGCCGCGCTCGCCAGGCGGTCGAGGTCTGCCTGCAGCGCCGGGGAGACATTGCCCATCTCGGCCACGAAAGCGTCGACGGCGGCGTAATCACCGTCGCCCTGCAGCGTCAGCAGCCGCGCGCTGAGGTCCTGCACGGCCTGTTCGAAGGCCGCCTGGTTCACCCGGTAGGTGCCGGTGGCCTCGTCGCGGCTGAAGGCTCCCGCCTGCTCGAAGAAATTGAAACGGATCATGTTGGCCTGGCCGTGCGCGCTGCTGGCGCCGAAGCGGATCGAGCGGAAGATGCCGGCGAGGAAGGTGACGTAGTCGTCCATGGCCTCGCCCTCGCTGATTTCGCCCCTCTTGCGCAGTTCCTGGACCATGTAGAGCCCGAGGACGTCGGCTTTGCCTTCTTCGAGGGCCGCGTCGTGTTCCTTCAGGGCCTGGCGAACCGTGCCCAGCCCGGAAAGCGTGTTCTTGATGCCCAGGCCGTGCGCGACCTCGTGGAACATGGTGTTGCCGAAGAAGGATTCGAAGGTGATGTGCGGGCGCTGGTCCTCGGCGATCAGGACCCCGGCCAGCGGCACCAGGATCTGGTTGTACTTGGCCAGCATCGCGTTCTTCAGCTGCAGGCGCCGCGTGCCCTTGGCCAACTGCACTTCCTCGTCGTTGGGCAGGTTGATGGCGATCGTCTTGGAGCCGGCGTTGCAGTGACCGGCGTAGTAAACGACGTCGTAGGCATTCAGGTCGGCGTCCGAGCCCGGTGTCTCCTGCTTGTAGGCCTCGGGCACCGGCAGCCCCCTTTGCAGTTCGGGCAGGTACTGCGCGAAGCGCGCCAGCCGCTCGCTCCATGCCATGTCCTTGATCAGGACGTAGGATTCGTAGGCCGCGCGGTAGCCGAACAGCCGGTCCTCGTACGTTTCGATCGGCCCGATGACCAGTTCGAT
>DATHZW010000066.1:0-3738 GCA_035458405.1 Steroidobacteraceae bacterium
GGCCAGCCAGTCTCGCAGCGCCGCGACCTTGGGGACGTCCCGGTAGGCAGCGGGACATACGAACCAGTGGCGCCACGGCGACGGCTTCACGCGAGTGCTTGCCAGCACCAGTCTCCCGCTGTCGATGTCGCCAGCGGCCAGGGTCCAGCGCGCGACGGCATAGCCGAGGCCCTCGACCGCGGCCGCCAGCACGCTGACGGAATCGTCGATGACGGCGGCATTGGTCGTCACGGCGGATTTCACCTTCTTCTGCTGCCAGTGCGACCAGGGCTCGTGCTTGGCGTGCAGCAGCGGCAGCCCGGCCAGGTCCCTGCGATCGTCGAGAGTCCCGTAGCGGCGCACGACCCTGGGTGAAGCCACGGCCACGGACCACTCGTCCATCAGCGGCTGGGCGTACATGTCCGCATAGGGACCCGGGCCGAAGCGGATTGCCGCGTGGACGCTGTCCCGCGCGAAGTCCACGGCCTGCTGGGAGGTGTACCAGCTCAGCTGCAACTCCGGGTGCTGCTCGTTCAGCCGGTGCAGGCGCAAGGCGAACCACTTCTGCAGGGTGGAAGCGAGCGTGCTGACGTGCAGCGCCCCGCTCGCCGTCGAGTTGCGCAGCTCGCCGAGGGCTTCCAGCAGGACGTCGAGCCCGTGCTGCACGGCGTGCAGGAGCTGCGCGCCTTCGAGCGTCAGTTCGACGGTGCGGCCACGGCGCCGCCTGAGCAGCGGGATCTGTACGTAGTCCTCCAGCACCCGGATCTGCTGGCTGACCGCGGCCGGCGTCACGCTCAGCGCCTCCGCGGCCTCGACGAAGCTGAGCCGGGTGGCCGTCGCCTCGAACACCCTGAGGGCGTTCAAGGGAATCCGGGTGTAGCGGGAGGCCATATTCAGCTTTCCTTAATTCGAAGACAGCAACTGCATTTGCCTGCGGGGCCGCTTCTCCCGACAGTGTATTCCGATTGGTCAGCGGTCGTCTTTCGGGAGGCCCCGACCGGCACATAAGGCGATCGCATGGACGTGAAACTGGTGAACCGCAGGGGAAGCCTGGTCCTGCTGCTGCAGCTCGTTCTCGTCGGTTGCGGCGGTGGCAGCGGCAGCGAAACGGAGAGGGGCGGCGCGCCGGGCGTGGCGCCGGTGGCCGCGGTGCCCAGGCCGGTACAGACCGAAGACGGGTGGCTGACGGCCTCGCCCGCCGAGGTCGGCATCAACGAGCAGCCGCTCATCGAGGCGGTCAACCGGATCCGTCGCGGCGACTTCAACGAGATCCACAGCCTGCTCATTGTCCGGAATGGCAAGCTGGTGCTGGAGGAGTACGGCAGCGGGCGGATGTATGACCGCGAATCCGTGCGGCCCGACTACCTCGGACCCGTGATTGACTTCCACCGGGACCGAAAGCACATCGTGCACTCCGTGTCGAAGAGCTACATGTCGACGCTCATCGGCATCGCCATTCACGAAGGATACATCGGCAATGCCGACGCAAGCCTGCTCGGCTTCTTCCCCGAGAGTGCCGGCGTCGATGAGCCGCGCAAGGCGGACATCACGCTCCGGCACACGATGTCCATGGTCTCGGGACTGCAGTGGAACGAGTGGGACGTCAGCGCGATGGACTTCCAGAGAAGCGACGCGATCCAGTTTCAGATGACGCCCGACCCGCCCGGGTACTTCTTCGGAAAGGCCTTGATTCACGAGCCGGGCACGGCCTTCTACTACAACACCGCTGGCTTCCAGATGATGGGCGAGGTCCTGCGAAGGTCCACCGGCATGCCCGTGGACCAGTTCGCCGCGCAGTACCTGTTCGCGCCGCTCGGCGTGACGGACTTCGACTGGCCGCAATACGAGCACGAACTCGTGTACCTGGTCGGCGACCTGTTCCTGAAGCCGAGGGACATGGCCAGGATGGGGCAGCTGGTGCTGCAGCGCGGAGAGTGGCAGGGGCGGCAAGTCGTGCCGGTCGCCTGGCTGGACGAGGCCACCTCGGGTCTCGTCTCCGTCGCCCATACGGGCTACAAGGGTTTCGAGTCCTATGGGATGCATTGGTGGTCGAAGGTGTTCCGCGTCGCCGGACGAGCGGTTCGCTGCATCCACGCAGACGGGCTGGCCGGCCAGGCCATCATGGCGTGCCCCTCCCTGGATCTCGTCGTCGTCGTGACGAGTGGCAACTACAATCGAGCCGAGCTCGAGCACGCGCTGGTGGCGGACTTCGTGCTGCCAGCCGTCATCGGCTGAACGCGTGGCGCCCAGCTGATGGGGAAGACGGGTCCCGGGTCGCTTCGCGAACCGGTCCGTCCCCGGCCACCATCTCCACCGCGGTCCACGGCTTCCGGGGCGGCTAACTCGACCGCGTCGCAATGGCGGGGGCGATGTTGCTGGCCCGCCGGGCGGGGCCGGCAACGGCCAGCTGACCGACGGCCCACAACGCCAGCGCGCCAACCGGGACCATGTACCAGGCAAGCGGCTCGAGCGAAAACGCCTCCACCATGGCCATGTTCAGGCCGATCGCCAGGACGCTGCCCAGGGCCAGGCCGATGGCGCTGACGATGCTGGTCTCCATCATGAAGTAGCGCACGATGTCCGGCCTGGTCGCGCCGAGCGCCCGGCGAATGCCGATCTGCCGGCTGCGGCGGCTGACGTTGAAGCTGGCGAGGCCGACGACGCCCAGGGCAGTGATGACGGTCAGCAGCAGGACGATGAAACCCATGATCCTGATCAGGGCCGAATCGGCCACGTAAGCGAGCTTGTGCGTCTCCTCCATGGTGGTCATGTCGCGGATGATGCGGTCCCTGTTGCTGGCGGACAGCTTCGCCTCGATCACCGGCATCAGCTGGTCGCGCAGGCCTGGTTCGGTACGGACGATATAGCGAACGAACTCCGTGGGCCGCAGTTGGGGAACGAGCATCGAGCGCTCGACGCCCGTCCAGGTTGGCCACGGGGCCTGCAGCCTGTCCACTACGCCCACGACGTTGACGGGGTCGTTGTCGTTGACGTACATCGTCTTGCCGACATAGGAACCCGTTTCGTCCGGCCACATCTCCCTGCCCAGCGCCTCGGTGATGATGCCGTAGGCTGGCCAGGTGTCGTCGTCCATGCTCGGCGAGGTGATCTCCCCCGGCGTGAAGTTCCTGCCGTCGACTAGCTCCAGGTCGAATGTCTCGACGCCGTGCTCGTCGACGAAGTAGATGGCCGAGCCGACCGAGTCCGGGGTCTGGCGGCCGGGCTCCAGCGCCAGCGCCACCGACCAGCCGCCCTGCCGCAGCGGGAACGAGTTCGTGGCCACGGCATTCACGACGCCCGGCGTATTGCGGATCAGGTCGAGGTCCTCATCGATCAGCGCCTTGCGTTGCTCGCGCTCGTAGTCCGTGAACAGCACGCTCGCAAACGCAAAGGTGTTCTCCTCGTCCAGGCCGCTGGGCCGCGCGATCCTGTCCGAGCGTTCGTGGATGATGCCGAAGGCGTTGACCATGACCGTCAACGTCACGGCGACCTGCAGCGCAACCAGTACGAAGCCTGCCTTGCTGCGCAGCATCGCCCGCCAGATTGGTCCAACACTCATGCGTCGTTCTCCGTCTATTGAATGCGCAGCGTTGTCGCCGGCGACACGCTGCAGGCGCGCCAGGTCGGGTAGAGGGCTGCGCCCAGGGCCGACACGATGGACAGCACGACGGCAAGCGCCACCATCTGCCAGTCCATCGTCACCAGGAACTGCACAAAGTCGTAACCGGCAAACACGTTCTCGATGCCGCGCAGCCCCAG
>DATHZW010000067.1:0-8089 GCA_035458405.1 Steroidobacteraceae bacterium
GGCGGGGTTCCCCCTGAAGCGACTGTCGGCTTTCGGAGCGAAAGGGGTAAGTCCCCGCCCGCAGCCAGCGGGCCGGGTATTGGCACGGCAGCGATCAGCGCGGGCGTGAAGGATCGGTTCCGCAGCGAGCGTTGGGCGAACCGTCCTCGACAGGCATCCGCGCAATACGGAGTCTGCGTGCAGTGAGGCGGACCGAGGTGCCACGCACCGCTTCGCGAAGCCAGACGCTCGGCTGCCGGATGGCCATGGCGCCCCGTATACTCACCGACGGCGGGCGGCGCGTGCCCGCAAAGCAACGCATCGATCACCAGCTCCCGGCGGACTGAAGACGTGACCTACCGGATGCGCCGCCTGCCGCGGCACGAGACACGGACGGTGCGCGGCCTGGCGCACCATGTGACCCGTTGGGGCCCCGAGTCGGACGATCCTGTCGTCCTGCTCCATGGCTGGGCCGACACGGCCGACACCTTCCAGTTCCTCGTCGACGCGCTCGAGGGCGACTGGCCGCTCGTCGCGTTCGACTGGCGGGGCTTCGGCAGGAGCGCGTGGAGCGAAACCGACTACTGGTTCCCCGACTACTTCGCCGACCTCGACTTCCTGCTCGACACCCTCTGTCCCGCCGGGCCGGCCCGGCTGGTCGGCCACAGCATGGGCGGCAACATCGCGCTGCTGTATGCGGGCATCCGGCCCGAGCGCGTGCGCAGCGTGGTCAGCCTGGAAGGCTTCGGCCTGCCGCGCAGCGACGTTGAGGATGCGCCGGGCCGATACCGCGAATGGCAGCACCAGCTACGCGACCCACCGCCGTTCGGGGAATTCAAGAGTTACGACGAACTGGCGCAGCTGCTGCTGAAGCGGAATCCACGACTTACGCAAGACCGGGCCGAGTTCATCGCGCGCAGCTGGTCGGCCGAGACGGACACCGGGACGGTGCGGATTACCGCCGATCCTGCGCACAAGCTCATGAATCCCTATCGGTACCGGCGTGATGAAGCGGAGGCCTGCTGGAGGCGCATCCAGGCGCCAACCCTGCTGGTGCTGGCGGGACGATCGGAAATGCTGCCCCGCCTCGGCGAGGACGGCACGGAGGCCGGCTTTCGCGCCGCCATTCCGGGCGTGCACATCGAGGTCCTGGAGACGGCGGGGCACATGCTGCACCACGAGCAGCCCGAGGAGCTGGCCCGCGTGGTCGAGGCATTCCTTGGTCGCGGTGAACAGGCGTCGCGATAGGAGGTGCCAGGCACCGAGGCCCGGGGGAAACCCCGCCCTGGCCGCGGGCCAATCGGCGTTGCGGCGTCACGCAGCCGGCGGGCGTCAGGCATCTGAGACGACCTGTCCGCAGCGCTGCCGCCGCGCTCGGCTAGAATGATGACGGCTGCAGTGAAACAGACGTGAAACCAGACAACCTCGAACCCGCGCTCGACCGCATCCGCGAGTATTTCGCCGCCTTCCAGCGTGGCGATTCGGACGCCTATGCCCAGCAGTGGGTCTATCCCGCCTGCTTGCTGGCCGGTGGCAGGTGGTCGACCTGGCTGACCCCCGAGGCCTGCCGCGAGTCCAACGAGCGTTATCATCGTGAGGCGCGCGAGCAGGGCATGCTGGGCGGGCGAATTCTGGAGTTGGCCGCGCGAGCCGAGGGTCCGGACGCCGCCTGGGTCGAGGGCCGCTTTTCGCGTGAGGGTGCAGCCGGGCGCGTGATTGCGGAGACCCGGGCTGCCTACCTCGTCGTCAGGACGGACGAGGGCTGGCGCGTGGCGGTCTGTGTCCTGAAGGACTGAGCGATGCGCGGGTTGCGGCAGTGGTTCGCCGAGTCGCTTACCTACAAGTGGGCGCGGCGAATCGCCATTTCGCTGATCGGCGGCACCGTGATCCTGATCGGGGTGGCAATGATCGTCCTTCCCGGGCCGGCGCTGGTCGTCATTCCGCTCGGGCTCGGCATCCTGGGCCTCGAGTTTGCATGGGCCCGCAGCTGGCTGGGCCGGGTGAAGACCGCGACCGACGGGCTGGTCAACGGGCTGCGCAAGGCCAACCCCTGGCGCAAGCCGCCAACGGGCCAGCCGCCCCCCGGTTGATTGACGAGGAGTGGAGAAATGAGGCGACCCGTCGTCAGGGCCGACTGGAGCGGACGAACGGACGCCGCCGAAGGCGGGCGCGCCCGACGCTGGCACCAGGTCGTCCGTCCCCGCGACATTGCCGCGGCGCCCGTCGCCCTGGTCGGGTTCGCCTGCGACGCGGGGGTCGTCCGCAACCAGGGGCGCCCGGGCGCGGTGGCCGGACCGGCCGCGCTACGCAGGGCGCTGGCCAACGTGCCGGTGCACGCGCTGGAGGAGGTGGACGATCTCGGCGACGTGGCCTGCGCCGCCGACGCGCTCGAACAGGCGCAGGCTGAATTCGGCGAAGTCGTATCGGGGGTAATCCGCTCGTCCGGTGTTCCCATCGGCCTGGGAGGCGGTCATGAGATCGCCTATGGAAGTTATCTCGGCCTGCAGCAGGCGCTTTCCGCCGCGGGCGACGGGCGTCCGGTCGGCATCGTCAACTTCGATGCGCACTTCGACCTGCGGGCCGGTGAACGCGCAAGTTCGGGTACGCCGTTCAGGCAGATCCTGGAGCACGCGGCGGCGACCGGTCGTCCGGTCGAATACCTGTGCATCGGCGTCAGCCGTTTTTCCAATACGCCGGCGCTGTTTGAGCGCGCGCGCTCCCTGGGCGTGCGCTGGGTCCTCGACGAGGACACGCGCGCCGATCGCCACGCCAACCTGCTCGAGGAAGTGACCGGCCTGCTTGCGAGGGTCGGGCATCTCTACCTGACCGTCTGCCTCGACGTCTTTCCAGCGGCGGTGGCGCCCGGCGTCAGCGCTCCGGCGGCGCTTGGCATCGACCCGGGCCTGGTCGAGCGGCTGGTCGATGTCCTCACCGCGAGCGGCAAGCTGAAAGTTGCAGATGTCGCCGAACTGAACCCGAAATTCGACATCGACTCGCGGACGGCGCGGCTGGCGGCCAGGCTGGTCGCGCGGATAGCGGAAGGTCTGGCTCAGCCGCGGAGCTGACCCGCGCGATAGACCTGCTCCGGCCGGGTGGTGCCGAACTGCGCCGCCAGCTCCGCAGGGTGCGAGGCGTCCCACAGCACCAGGTCCGCGAGCTTGCCCGGCTCTATCGTTCCCTGTTCCCCCCCGACGCCCAGCGCCCTGGCCGCGTTGCGGGTCACGCCAGCGAGCGCTTCGGCGGGCGTCAATCCGAACAGCGTGCAGGCCATGTTCATCGCGAGGCGAAGCGACAACAGCGGCGAGCTGCCCGGGTTGAAATCGCTGGCAACGGCGATCGGCACGCCCTCGCGCCGAAGCAGCCCGACCGGCGGCAGCCGTGTCTCGCCCAGGCAATAGAACGCGCCGGGCAGCAGTACCGCCACCGTGCCGGCCCGCGCCATGGCCGCGGCCCCGGCCTCGTCCAGGTGCTCGAGGTGATCGGCGGACAGCGCGGCCATCTCCGCTGCCAGGGCCGCGCCGTGGAGGTTGGACAGCTGCTCGGCATGCAGCCTGAGCGGGACGCCGAGACCGCGGGCGGCCGCGAACACCCGCCTCACCTGTGCGGGTGAAAAGGCAATGCCCTCGCAGAAGGCGTCGACCGAGTCGACCAGCCCTTCGGCCGCCGCCGCCGGCAGGATGGCATCCACGACGAGATCGATGTAATCATCAGCCCGTCCCGCGAACTCGGGCGGCACGGCATGCGCTGCCAGCAGGGTGGCGTGAGTCCTGACAGGCAATTCGTCGCCGACCCGGCGGGCAACGCGAAGCAGCTTCAGCTCGCTGTCGAGGTCGAGCCCGTAGCCGGATTTCATCTCCAGGCAGGTCACGCCCTCCGCCATGAGCACGCGCGCGCGGGCTGTCGCGAGGCCAAGCAGTTCGTCCTCCGTGGCCCGACGGGTCGCCGCGACCGTCGCAAGAATGCCGCCCCCTGAGCGCGCGATCTGCTCGTAGCTGGCGCCCTGCTGGCGCAGCTCGAATTCCGGCGCGCGGTTGCCGGCGAAGACGAGGTGGGTATGGCAGTCGATGAGCCCCGGCGTAAGAAGTGCGCCGCCCGCGTCGATGACCTCGACCCGATCGCCGACCGCGGGCAGGCCCGCCGACGGGCCGACCCAGGCGATGCGTTCGCCGGCCAGCGCCACGGCGCCGCTCTCGCGGAGCCCGTATGCCACCGGACCGGCGGAGCAGGTCGCGACGGTGGCGTTCGTCACGACGCGGGTCCAGCTTGCGGTGTCCATGGTTTCTGCCCGGCCCGCGTGCATGGTCAGTGAATCCTTGCTGCCTCGGCTTCCATCCGGGATACCAGTTCGTCCATCTGGTCGATCACCGCCTGGACGGTCTCGCGCCGGGTCAGGTCCACGCCGGCTTTCTGCAGTTGTTTCATCGGCTGGTCATTGCCGCCGCTCTTGAGCAGCGTGAGGTAGCGATGGGTTGCGGCCCTGCGCGACTCCTCGCTGCCGGTCGTCATGTCCCTGAACAGCTGGGCGGACGAGGCAAAGCAGGTTGCATACTGATAGACGTAGTACGGCGTCGAGTAGAAGTGGGAAATCCGCGTCCAGGTGTATTTCGAGAGTTCGTCGTCATCGATCGTGTCGCCGTAGTAGTCGCCGAGGAGCCTGAGGTAGATGTCGTTCAGGACCTGTGCCGTCACCGGCTGGCCCTGCTCGACCAGGCGATGCGCCTGCAGCTCGAAGTCGGCGAACAGGGTCTGCCTGTAGAAGGTCCCGACGATCGAGTCCACCGCATGCTGCAGGAGCAGGAAGCGTTCCTTCGGATCCGGCGTGTCCTGCAGCAGTTTCTCGAGCAGGAAGCGTTCACCAATCGTGGAGGCCACCTCGGCGACGAAGATCGTGTAGCCGGAAGTCGAGAAGGGCTGGTTCTCGTACGACAGCACGGTGTGCATCGCGTGCCCCGACTCGTGCGCGAAGGTGAACATGGCGCTGAGCGTGTCGTTGTAGTTGAGCAGCTGGTACGGGCCGACCCCGTACACCCCGGCGCTGTAGGCGCCGCTGTGCTTGCCCTCGCTCTCGTAGACGTCGATGCGGCCGCTGGCGACGAACTTTCCGAACCGGGCCGCGTAGTCGGCGCCCAGCGGCTCCACCGAGGCGGCGACGAGGGCCTTGGACGCCTCGTAGGGATATTTGCTGTCGGAGCGGTAGATCGGGATCAGGCTGTCGTAATGGTGGTAGCGGTCGAGCCCGAGCAGCCGCTTGCGCAGCCTCGCGTAGCGCTGCAGCGGCGCGGTGCCCGCGCGGACGGTCGTGACGAGGGTTTCGACGACCTCCGGCGGCACGGCATTGTCGTCAAGCGCAGCCTCGAGCGTCGTCGGGTAGCCGCGCGCCTGGGCCTGGAACCAGTCGCGCTGCAGCACGCCGTTGTATAGCGCGGCATAGGTATTGGCGGTGGCGGCGTAGGTCTCCAGGTGGGCCTTGAAGGCGCTGGCGCGATCCTGCTGATCGTGGTTGGTCTGCAGGACGGACTGGTAGACAGCCGGGCTGACCGTGACCTCCTCGCCATCGGACAGCGTCACCCTGGGAAACCGGATGTCGGACGTGCTCAGTTCCTGGAACGTCGCCGCCGGCGTCGCATTGAAGCGCGACGCGTAGGAGAGCAAGGTTTCGCCCTGCTCGTCGAGGACGTGTTCCTGCTGCCGGTAGAGCTCCGTGATCGTGAAGCGATAGGGCGCGAGCTCCGGCGTTTCCTCGAGCCAGCGCTCCATCGTGGCCTGGGGGATCTGCAACAGCTCGGGCGTGAACCAGGCCGTGGCGGTGCCGAAGCGGGCAAACACGGCGCCTACACGCTGGAACTTCCCGGCGATGTCCTGGTTGCGGGTATCGACGTCGCGCTGCAACTGGGGATACCGGTAGACGCGGTAGCTGAGCATGCCGATGTCGTCGAAGGCCCGGTAGGCGGCGAGGACGGCATCGGGACCGCTCGCCAGCGTCCCCTTGCGGGAAACGAAAGCGTCCATCTTCGCCTGGACGTCCTTCATGCCCGCTTCCCACGCGTCCCAGCTGGCGTAGATCGGCGAGAAGTCCCAGCGGTATTCGGCCGGTATTTCCTCGCGATTGCGCGTTGCCGGCGCAGCGGACAGGCACGGCGATGAAAGCAGCGCGAAGGCGCCCGCGGCGCCACAGAGCGGTGCAAGTCGGTTCATGATCAATGACCTGGGTTACGGGTAATGAAGGCCTGGGTGCCTGCAGTTTCCGGGGCGCTGCGGCGGCAGTCAAATCCACACGGCGGCCGCGCGCCGCCGCAAGGGCCCGGAGCGGTTGGGGCGCGGCTGCGACTGGCGTATCCTCGCGGGTCATGAAAGCCCCACCGACCACCGCCCCGGCCGGCGCGCGCGCCATCCGCGCCCCGCGCGGGACCGCATTGTCCTGCCGCAACTGGCTGATCGAGGCGCCGTACCGGATGATCCAGAACAACCTCGACCCCGAGGTTGCCGAGCATCCGGATCGCCTGGTGGTCTACGGCGGCATCGGCAAGGCCGCGCGCAACTGGGAGGCCTTCGACCGCATCCTCGCCGTGCTCAAGCGCCTGCAGGAGGACGAGTCGCTGCTCATCCAGTCCGGCAAGCCGGTCGGGGTCTTCCGCACGCACCCCGACGCGCCGCGGGTGCTGATCGCGAACTCCAACCTGGTGCCCCACTGGGCCACCTGGGACCACTTCCACGAACTGGACCAGAAGGGCCTGATGATGTTCGGCCAGATGACGGCCGGCTCGTGGATCTACATCGGCTCGCAGGGGATCGTCCAGGGCACCTACGAAACCTTCGGCGCCTGCGCGCGCCAGGACTTCGGCGGCGATGCCGCGGGCCGGTGGATCCTGACCGCGGGCCTCGGCGGCATGGGCGGGGCACAGCCGCTGGCCGCGACCATGGCGGGGTTCTCGATGCTCGCCGTCGAATGCGACGAGTCGCGCATCGACTTCCGGCTGAAGACCGGTTACCTCGACCGCAAGGCGACGACGCTCGACGAGGCCCTGGCCATGATCGACGGCGCCCGCAAGGCTGGACGGACCCTGTCCGTGGGGCTGCTGGGCAACGCCGCCGACGTCTATCCGGAGCTCGTGACGCGCGGCGTCGTGCCGGACGCGGTGACCGACCAGACCTCGGCCCACGACCCGAGGAACGGCTACCTGCCCAAGGGCTGGACGCTGGCCGAGGCCGCCGACGCTCGCGTTCACGACCCGCAGCGCATCGAGCGCGCGGCGCGCGCCTCCATGAAGATCCACGTCCAGGCGATGCTCGACCTCAAGTCCCGCGGCGCCGTCGTGTTCGATTACGGCAACAACATCCGGCAGGTCGCCTTCGAGGAGGGCCTGCAGGACGCCTTCGGGTTCCCTGGATTCGTGCCGGCCTACATCCGTCCGCTGTTCTGCGAGGGGATCGGACCTTTCCGCTGGGTCGCGCTTTCGGGGAATCCCGAGGACATCTACCGCACGGATGCCAAGGTCAAGGAGCTGATCCCCGGCGACAGGCACCTGCACCGCTGGCTGGACATGGCGCGCGAGCGCATCCGGTTCCAGGGCCTGCCCGCGCGCATCTGCTGGGTCGGCCTGAAGGATCGCGCCCGTCTCGGCCTGGCCTTCAACGAGATGGTGGCGAAGGGGGAGCTCGAGGCGCCGATCGTCATCGGTCGCGACCACCTCGATTCGGGCTCGGTCGCCAGTCCGAACCGCGAGACCGAGGGCATGCGCGACGGCTCGGACGCGGTCTCCGACTGGCCGCTGCTCAATGCCCTGCTCAATACCGCGGGTGGCGCCACCTGGGTGTCCATTCATCACGGCGGCGGCGTCGGCATGGGCTTCTCCCAGCACGCCGGCGTCGTCATCGTCTGCGACGGCACGGAGGCCGCAGCGGCGCGCATCGCCCGCGTCCTCAGGAACGATCCCGGCACCGGTGTCATGCGTCACGCGGACGCTGGCTACCAGGCCGCCATCGCCTGCGCGCGCGAGCAGCATCTCGACCTGCCCTCCCTGGACTGAGATCCACATGACCCCCATGAGCCTGGCGCCGGGCGCCATCAGCCTTGCCGAACTTCGGCGCATCGCCCGCGGCAGCGAGCCGG
>DATHZW010000068.1:0-23916 GCA_035458405.1 Steroidobacteraceae bacterium
AGGACGCCAGCTTGCCGAGCGCCGGGTCGTGCTCGGCCGATCCCAGCGAGGTCGACAGCCCCAGGTTTTCGGTCATGCCATAGACCTGCACCAGCTTGCAGCTGGTGCGCGCGCGAAGCTGCTCGAGCACCGATGGCGGCATGGGAGCGGCGCCGTAGCAGATCGACGTCAAGCTCGACAGGTCGTGGCGGGCGAAGTCGGGATGGGCCAGCAAGGCATGGAGAACGGCCGGCGCCAGCAGCGTATCGGTGACGCGCTCGGTCTCGATCGCCGCGAGCGCTTGCCCCGGATCGAAGCGGCGCAACACGACCACGCGGGCGCCCTGCACCAGGGCCAGCAACGCGGTGCCGAGTGCGGCGATGTGAAACATCGGCATGACGACGAGCATGGCGGTCGCGGCGTCGTACCGGCCCCAGCGCGACTCGCGGCAGATGCGGATCCAGTCGTGCCATTGGCGCAGCGAGTGGAAAGCGCCCTTGGGATGGCCGGTCGTGCCGCTGGTGTAGAGCTGCGTCAGGTCATCGTCGTCTCGCGGCGCCCGCGGCGTTCCGCCCGCCGCCCCGGCATCGCGCCAGGCAGGGAAGTCGACCCAGCCCGGATGATCTCCCTGGAGCGCGATGATGAGCATGTCCTGGCGCAGCTGGTCGACGATGGATTCGACGACGGCGTAATGATCGGCGCCGACGAACAGGATCCGGGCCTCCGCGTTGTTGATGATGTAGGCGATTTCCGGGCCTGCAAGGCGGGTATTGATCGGCACCGGAACGCAGGAAGCCTCGGTGGCCCCCAGCACGACCTCGAGGAAGGCCGGCGAGTTCAGTTCCAGCAGCGCGACCCGGTCGCCGGGTGCGGTGCAGGCGGCGAGCGCGGCGGCCACCCGTCTCGCCCGCTGCACCAGCTCGCCGTATGCCAGCCGCTCGCCCTGGTAGCTGATCGCGGGCGAGGCCGCGGGATAGCGGTCGAGCATTGCGAGGAAACTATCCATGGTGACGGGTCCTGCCTAGTGAGTTGGCGTTCTTCGCCGCGACAGCGCCTGGCACAGCGCCGGCAGCGCCTGGCCCGAGGGCGCGGGCAGCGAGAAGTCGGCGTGTTTCGCCAGTTCGGTCGGCTCCGGGTTGATCTCCACCAGCATGGCGCCTGCGGCGCGCGCGCGCGCCGCGAGCCCCGCGGCAGGGTAGACCAGCGCGGAGGTTCCTATGGAGATGAACAGGTCGCAGCCGTCCGCCGCGGCAAGGGCCATCTCCAGCGACCGGGCCGGGATGGGCTCCCCGAACCAGACCACGCCCGGCCGGACGAGGCTGCCACAAGCGGCGCAGCGTGGCGGCGACGGGCAGGGCCGCGGCACGCCCTGCGCCGGCTCCCCGCAAGCCAGGCAGCGGTTGTCGAACAGGTTGCCGTGAAACTCGACCAGGTTCCGGCTCCCTGCGCGGTGGTGCAGTCCGTCCACGTTCTGCGTCACGACGACAAGCTCCGCGAGCATCGATTCCAGTTGCGCCAGGGCCAGGTGCCCGGCATTGGGGAGGGCTCGTTCCACGAGGTCACGCCGCCACTCGTACCACGCCCAGACGTTTTCCGGATCGGCCACGAAGGCATCGACCGTTGCCAGTTCCTCCGGCCGGAATCGGGACCACAGCCCGGTCTGCGCTTCGCGGAAAGTGGGAACGCCGCTCTCGGCGGACACGCCGGCGCCAGTCAGCGCCACCGCCTTGCGCGACGACGCCAGGCGTTCGACGAGGGCCGGCGGAATGGAAACCTGGTTCACGGCGACACGATACCAGACCGCCGGATCGGGCCGGAGCGGTCGTCGGCGGCCCGCGGCCGCGAACGGCCGCAGGCGTCGTCGTTCAGGCGGCCTGGGACGGCGCGGCGAGGCTGCGCAGCACGTACTGCAGGATCCCGCCGTGACGGAAGTACTCGAGTTCCTTCGGTGTGTCGATCCGTACCCGCACCGCGAACTCGGTCGTCTTTCCAGCGTCGCCGCGCGCCGTGACCCGGGCGACCTTGGCGGCACCGCCCTCCAGGCCGGTGATATCGAAGGTCTCGCGACCGGTCAGGCCCAGGACCTGCGCGTTCTGGCCATCCTGGAACTGCAGCGGAAGCACGCCCATGCCGATCAGGTTCGAGCGATGAATGCGCTCGAAGCTTTCTGCGATCACGGCCTTCACGCCCAGCAACATCGTGCCCTTGGCGGCCCAGTCGCGCGACGATCCGGTTCCGTACTCCTTGCCGGCCAGCACGACCAGCGGCGTAGCTTCCGACTTGTAGATCATGGCGGCGTCGTAGATCGACGTCTGCACGCCGCTTGGCACGTGGACGGTCACGCCTCCCTCGGTACCCGGCGCCAGGAGGTTGCGCAGGCGTATGTTGGCGAAGGTGCCGCGCATCATCACCTCGTGGTTGCCGCGGCGCGAGCCGTAGGAATTGAAGTCCCTGGGCTCGACGCCCTGTTCCATCAGGTGCCTGGCCGCCGGGCTGGAGCGGGCGATGTTGCCGGCCGGAGAGATATGGTCCGTCGTGACCGAGTCGCCGAGCAATGCCAGGGCGCGTGCGCCGGCGATGTCGGTGGACGGCGGCGGCGACATGGTCATGCCGTCGAAGTAGGGGGGATTCTTGACGTAGGTGGACTTTGCATCCCACTCGTAGATCTTGCCCGCGGGCGTCGCGATCGCCTGCCAGTTGGCATCGCCCGCGAACACGCTTGCGTAGCTCTTCTTGAACATGGCCGAGTCGAGGCTGGAGGCGACGGTCTGCTGCACTTCCAGCGCCGTCGGCCAGATGTCATTCAGGAAGACGGGCTGGCCGTCGCTGCCGGTGCCGAGCGGTTCGCTGGTCAGGTCGATGTTCGCCGTGCCGGCCAGCGCATAGGCGACGACCAGCGGCGGCGAGGCCAGGAAGTTCATCTTGATCTCGGGGTGGACGCGACCCTCGAAGTTGCGGTTGCCGGACAGGACCGAGGTGGCGATGATGTCGCCTTCCTTGACGGCTTCGGAAATCTCGGGCCGCAGCGGGCCGGAGTTCCCGATGCAGGTCGTGCAGCCGTATCCGACCGTATAGAAGCCCACGGCCTCGAGGTCCTCGCTCAGCCCGGCCTTGTCGAGGTAGTCGGTGACGACCCGGGAGCCCGGAGCCAGCGAGGTCTTGACCCAGGGCTTCGCCTTCAGGCCGCGGGCGCGCGCCTTGCGTGCCAGCAGGCCGGCGGCCACCAGCACCGACGGGTTCGACGTGTTCGTACAGCTCGTGATCGCCGCGATCAGCACGGCACCGTCCTTGACGTTGACCGTCGTGCCGTCAATGTCCGCGGGCGCGAGGCCCATGGCCTCCGGGTTCTTCTGCTCGCGCTCCGCGGCCATCTTCTCGTAGGCCTTGCCGTAGGCCAGCTTCATCATGCGCATCGGGACGCGGTCCTGGGGGCGCTTCGGGCCCGCCAGGGACGGCTCGACCGTGCCCATGTCGAGTTCGAGCACGTCGCTGTACTGCGCGTCCGGCTGGCCTGTCACGCGCCACAGCCCCTGGTGCCTGGCGTAAGCCTCGACCAGCTCAATCTGTTCCCGTGGCCGGCCGGTCAGCTCCAGGTAGCGGATGGTTTCCTCGTCGATCGGGAAGATGCCGCAGGTCGAGCCGAACTCCGGCGCCATGTTGGCCAGCGTGGCGCGATCCGCCAGCGGCAGGTTGGCCAGGCCGTCGCCGAAGAACTCGACGAACTTCTCGACCACGCCCTTCCTGCGCAGGATCTCGGTCACCGTCAGCACGAGGTCGGTTGCCGTCGTCCCCGCCGGGAGCCTGCCCTTCAGCCGGAAGCCGATGACCTGTGGAATCAGCATGGTCACCGGCTGGCCGAGCATGGCCGCCTCGGCCTCGATGCCGCCCACGCCCCAGCCGAGTACGCCGAGGCCATTGACCATGGTCGTGTGGGAGTCGGTGCCGACCAGCGTGTCGGGGTAGGCGGTGCCGAGTTTCTCGTTGTGGAAAACGACCCGGGCGAGCCGCTCGATGTTGACCTGGTGAACGATGCCGGTGTTCGGCGGAACGACCTTGAAGTTGTCGAAGGCCGTCTGGCCCCAGCGCAGGAAGGCGTAACGCTCGCCGTTGCGCTCGAACTCAATCTCGTTGTTCCGGCGCAGGGCGTCGGCATTGCCGTAGGCGTCCACCTGCACCGAGTGGTCGATCACGAGTTCGGCGGGCGCCAGCGGGTTGACACGCTCCGGGTCGCCGCCGAGCCTGGCGATCGCCTCGCGCATGGCGGCCAGGTCGACGACGCAGGGTACCCCGGTGAAGTCCTGCATGATGACGCGCGCGGGCGTGAAGGAAATCTCGTGGGACGGGGCGGACTTCGGATCCCAGTCGAGCAGGGCCTCGATGTCGCCGCGGGTGATGTTCACGCCGTCTTCGAAGCGGAGGAGGTTTTCCAGCAGGATCTTCAACGAGAAGGGCAGGCGGGCCAGGTCCCGGCCCTCGAGCGCTGGCAGGCTGTAGATGTCGTAGGAACGCGAGCCGACCTGCAGCGTCGAGCGGGCCTTGAAACTGTCCGTCATGGAATCCTCCAGCTGGCGGGCGCCGCGTGGCTGCAGCGCGTGTCGATGCGGTGAAAAACCGATCAATTATAGCCCGAAACGCGGCGCTACAGGGGCTGCGAGGCAGCCCGGATGGCGGAGATCACCGCCCCGCCGAGGCACTCGTCCCCCAGGTAGAAGACCGCATACTGCCCGGGGGTCACGGCGCGTTGCGGGGATTCAAAGACGACCTCGGCGCCGCCGTCGGGGCCGATGGAAACCCGGCAGGGGACGTCCCGCTGCCGGTAGCGAAACTGCGCCGTACACGCAAACTCCGTTGCCGGTGCCTTGCCGCAGATCCAGCTTGCCGGCTCGGTGGCAAGGCCCGTGCTCAGCAGCAACGGGTGGTCGTGCCCCTGCACGGCCACCAGCACGTTGCGGGCGACGTCCTTGGCCGCGACGTACCAGGGCGCTTCGGCCGCACCCCGGCGCCCGCCAAGGCCGAGGCCGGCTCGCTGACCGAGCGTGTAGAACATCAGGCCGCGGTGCTCACCGAGGCTCCCGCCCTGGGCGTCCTCGATCCAGCCCGGCTGGGCGGGCAGGTAGGTCTCGAGGAAGCGGGCGAACGGCCGCTCGCCGATGAAACAGATGCCGGTCGAGTCCCGCTTGTCGAAGACCGGCAGCCCCCGCCGACGGGCGATGCGGCGCACTTCCGCCTTCTGCAGGTCGCCCAGCGGGAACAGCGTCAGTCCGAGCTGGGCCTGGCCCACGGCATGCAGGAAGTAGCTCTGGTCCTTGGCGCGATCCCGGGCGCGCAGCACTGTCGTCGAGCCGTCGGCGCCGGATCCCGTGCGCGCGTAGTGCCCGGTGGCGAACCGCCCGGCACCGAGGCGCCGGGCGTAGTCGAAACAGACGCCGAACTTGATTTCGCGGTTGCACAGCACGTCGGGATTGGGCGTGCGGCCACGGGAGTACTCCGCGAGGAAGTGGGCGAACACGCGGTCGCGGTACTCGCTCGCGAAGCTCACGCGGTGCAGCGGGATCCCTATCTCGGCGCAGACGCTGCGGGCGTCCTGGAAGTCCCTGGCGGCGGTGCAGTAGCCGTCCTCGTCCTCCTCCCAGTTGGACATGAAGAGTCCCTGGACCTCATGCCCGGCATCCCTGAGCAGCAGGGCCGCGACCGCCGAGTCGACGCCGCCCGACATCCCGACGATGACCGGTGCAGCCATGATTCAGGCGTCCGCTGCGAACGCCTGGCCGATATCGATCGCGGACAGCAGGGACAGCGGGTGACGGCTGCCGGCGAGGTAGTCGTCGATGCAGCGCAGCACCAGCGGGCTGCGCAGCGCATTGGGGCGCGCGGCCAGTTGCTCGCGGGTCATCCAGGCGGTGCGCACGATGACGCGATCGAGGCGCCTCGCCTGGTCGGGGCCGGTCACCGCGCCCGTGAAGGCCACCCGCAGGAAGGTGCGGTCCACGGCCGGATGGTGCCAGAGGTAGATCCCGGTCAGGGCCTCGGGCACCAGCGCGTAGGCGGTCTCCTCCAGGGTCTCGCGCACCACCGCCTCGACCAGGCTTTCGCCGCGCTCGAGGTGGCCGGCCGGCTGGTTGATGACGATGCGGCGCGCGGCGCGTTCCTCGACGACGAGGAAACGGCCGTCGCGCTCGATGATTGCCGCCACCGTGACGTCGGGTCGAAAAGCCATGGGCGGATTATAGCCGCCGGCCGCGCCGGGCCCGGCGCCGGATGACCGGGGTGTCAGAGATGCTGCTGCCGGGTCTCGGCGTGCGGGGCGCTGGCGGTCCAGGCCTCGTCGAAGAAATTCAGGTAGCGGCGCGCCACGGCCGGGTCGTTCATCTCGACGATGCCGTCCCAGCGACTTGCCTGCAGGCGATAGACCAGCGCGCGGTCGTCCGCGATCAGGAACGCCGACTGGTTGTTGCGGAACTCCGGGTGCGCGTGGCGAATCTCGATGTAACTGGTGATCCGGCGCGCCAGGCCGACGAAGCGCGAGCTTTCGTAGACCGCGCGGGCGGGATCGGCGAGCAGCACCCGGACCTTCGCGTAGCCGCGTGCCAGCACCAGCCGCTTGATTGCTTCGATGAACTTGGGCTGGTCGTAGACCTGCGGCTCGAGGTCCTGCGTGTACATGGCCAGCAGGCGGGTTGCCACCGTCGCCACCTGCAACGACGCCGCGCGGACCTCGTCCAGGGACGACAATATGGCCCTCGGTGCGGTCTCGAGCTGGCGCGGCTGTGTGAGCATTCTGCTACCCCAGGGCCTTTTGCATCCTCCTGTGGGGAATGCCGGCCTCGTCAAAAACTTCACCCTGTGCCTTGAAGCCGTGCCTCTCGTAGAAGGGCATGGCATGCACCTGGGCGTTCAGGGTCACCTCGGCCAGGCCGCGGTGCCGGGCCTGCTCGATCAGCATGAGCAGGATCCGGTCGCCGATGCCCCGTCCGCGGAATTCACTTAATACCGCGAGCCTGCCAATCTTACCCGCGGGGGAAATACGTCCAGTGCCAACTGGTTCACGGTTCCGCAGGGCGAGGACATGCACGCAGACCTCGTCGTCGTCGTCCCATTCCTCTGCCTCGGGGACTCGCTGCTCGGTCACGAAGACCTCGCGCCGGACCGGCTGCAGCCGGGGCCGGTCGGCGGCCCAGCTGGTGACGACAAATTCGGTTTCATCCATCGCCCGCGGCCCGCTCCATTACGCCTGGCGCGCCAGGGCAGCGGCGAGGCCGACGTAGGCTGCCGGGGTCAACTCGGCGAGCCGTGCCGCCTCCGCGGGGGGCAGGCCGAGCGTCGCGACGAAATCGCGCAACTCCGCCGGCCCGACCCGGCGCCCGCGGGTGAAATCCTTGAGCCTGTCATAGGCATCCGGGACCCCGTGGCGCCGCATCACGGTCTGGATCGCTTCCGCCAGCACCTCCCAGTTCGCGTCGAGGTCGGCCGCCATGCGGGCGGGGTCGGCATCGAGCTTGCCCAGCCCCTTGAGCAGCGACCTGAGCGACAGCACCGCGTGACCGAGCGCCACGCCGAGGTTCCTGAGCACGGTCGAGTCGGTCAGGTCGCGCTGCCAGCGCGAAACGGGCAGCTTCTCCGCGAAGAAACCGAGCAAGGCGTTGGCGAGGCCCGCGTTGCCCTCGGCATTCTCGAAATCGATCGGGTTGACCTTGTGCGGCATGGTGGACGAGCCCACTTCGCCGGCCACCGTCCGCTGGCGGAAGTAACCCAGCGAGACGTAGCCCCACAGGTCGCGGCACAGGTCGATCAGCGCGGTCTCGTACCGGAGCAGGGCGTGGCAATACTCGGCGATCCAGTCGTGCGGCTCGATCTGGATCGTGTACGGGTTCTGCTCCAGCCCCAGGGACTCGACGAAGAGCCGGGTGATCGCCGGCCAGTCGGCCTCGGGGTAGGCGGCGAGATGAGCGTTGTAGTTGCCGACCGCGCCATTCATCTTGCCAAGCGCCACGACCGTCTCGAAGCCGCGCTCCAGCCGCGCGAGTCGCGCGGCGAAGTTTGCCATTTCCTTGCCAAGCGTCGTCGGGCTGGCGGGCTGGCCGTGGGTACGCGACAGCATGGGCAGGTCGGCGGTTGCGTGCGCGACCTCGCGCAGCCGTTCCAGCACGCGCCGCATCAGCGGCAGCAGCACGCCGGAACGCGCGTCGCTGAGCATCAGTGCATAACAGAGATTATTGATGTCTTCGGAAGTGCAGGCGAAGTGCACGAACTCCAGCTGCCCGGCCGTCGCGCCGGCCGCTTCCAGCCGCTCGCGCACGAAATACTCGACCGCCTTGACGTCGTGGTTGGTGCGCGCCTCGATGGCCTTGACGCGCGCCGCGCCGTCGGCGGGCCCGCCACCCGCCAGCGCCTCCAGCTCGGAGCGGGCCGGGGCCGGCAGCGCCGCCAGTTCCGGTATTTCCGGCCGGCTGGCCAGGTGCAGCAGCCACAGCGCCTCGACCCGGGTGCGGTAGCGAACCAGTGCGGCTTCGCTGAAAATTCCGGCGAGATCGCGGGTGTGCTCCGCGTAGCGCCCGTCGAGGGGCGACAAGGCTGTCAGTCGGGCGTCGGTCATCCGGGTGAGGTCCAGTGGTAAACTGCACAATCTTACCGCAACCGGCGCCCGTCCCACCGATTGCGGCGCACCCGCAGGGACACAGCACAGGCGCCGGCAAGCTGCGCCAGTCCCTGTTGCCGAATCCGCTGCCGGTCACCACAGTCGGTCGGCTGATCGGATACGATCAGGACGCCGCGAACGGGCGGGGCCATGAACGCGACGGTCGCTGGCCGTCGGCAGTCTCATGGAAGAGGATGAAGATTGAACAGCGTGGCAAACATCGCACTGCATCGCCTGGGGCCGCATGAGTTTCGCGAGCTCGTGTTCCGGCGCCTGAGCGGTTTCCGGCCGGATGCCGGCGACCTGCGCATCGGGCCGTTTCCCCGCGCCATGACCGCCCGCCTCCGGCACCGCTTTCCGGGGAAGCTTCGGCCTGCAGCGGTACTGATCCCGCTGGTCGACCGTGATGACGGACTCAACGTGTTGCTGACCTACCGCTCCGCCGACCTGGAGCATCACGCGGGGCAGATATCGTTTCCGGGCGGCAGGCTCGAAGCCTCCGACGTCGACGCGGAATCGGGCGCGCTGCGCGAGACGGAGGAGGAAATCGGGCTCGGCCGCGAGTTCATCGACGTCCTCGGCCGGCTGCCGGACCACGTCATCGTAAGCGGCTACCAGGTGACGCCCGTGGTCGGCCTGGTCAGGCCGGGCTTCACGCTGCGGCTGGACCCGACCGAGGTGGCCGGCACCTTCGAGGCGCCCTTGCAGCACCTCTTCGATCCGGGCACCCACCTGTCGCGCAAGTACAAGGTGGACGACGAGGAGTTCGAGGCCTTCGACCTGCCGTGGCAGGAACACAATATCTGGGGTGCGACGGCGGGCATGCTGCTGACGCTGCGCCAGCTGCTCGAGGACTGAGTCCGTGTCCATTTTCCGTCTGGTCGAGATCATGGCGGCGTTGCGCAACCCGCAGGGCGGCTGTCCCTGGGACCTGGAGCAGGACTTCCGCAGCATCGCCCCGTATACGCTGGAGGAGGCCTACGAGGTGGCCGACGCGATCGAGCGTGGCGACCTGGGCGACCTGCGCGAGGAGCTCGGCGACCTGCTGCTGCAGGTGGTCTTCCACGCCCAGATGGCGCGCGAGCAGGGCGCGTTTGATTTCGACGACGTGGCGCGGGCGATCTGCGACAAGCTGGTCCGGCGCCACCCGCACGTCTTCGGCGGCGAGCCGGTCGAGTCCGCCGCGGCGCAGACCGAGGTCTGGGAGCGCCTCAAGGCGGAGGAGAAAGCCACGAAAGGCGCAGTTGGAATGCTCGACGACGTGCCGCTGTCCCTGCCGGCGCTGACTCGCGCCGCCAAGCTGGGGCGGCGCGCATCCCGGGCGGGTTTCGACTGGCCGGACGCGACCGGTCCGCGGCGCAAGCTCGACGAGGAACTGGCCGAGCTCGACGAGGCCCTGGCGGGCGCCGGGGACCCGGCCGCCGTGGAGGCCGAGTTCGGCGACCTGCTGTTCGCGCTCGTCAATTACGCGCGCCACCTCGGCGTCGACCCGGAGGCGGCCTTGCGCCGCAGCAACCAGAAATTCGTGCGTCGTTTCCGGCATGTCGAGCAGAGGCTCGTCGCGACCGGCCAGAGCGGGCCCGAGGCCGGCCTCGAGCAGCTCGATGCCTGGTGGGAAGAGGCCAAGGAACAGGAGACATCCGGATGAGCCATTCAGGGCCGGTTCATGGACGATTGCACTACAATCGTCCCGTCATGCCGATTCGTCTCGCCACCGCCGTTGCCGTCGCCCTGCTGTCGCAGGCCGCGTGGTCCTCGCACGGTGACGCGCATCCCCCGCCGTCGGGCCATGCCGCCGCCTACGCGGACGGCCTGACGCTGGACCAGGCGGTGGCCAAGGTGGAAGCCCGGTTCGACGCGCGCGTCGTGCGGGCGGAAGAGAAGCAGGACAACGGCCGGCGCATCTACCGGATTCGCCTGTTGAGCGCCGACGGCCGGGTATTCGACGTCACGGTCGACGCCGCGTCCGGCAGGGTCGAGTAGGCCGCCGTGCGAGTCCTGGTGGTCGAGGACGAGCCCGTCCTGCGCGAGTCCCTGGTGCAGCGGCTGCGGGACAGCGGCTTCGTCGTGGACGCTGCGGCGGACGGCATCGAGGGCGAGTTCGCCGGTCGCGAATATCCGATCGACGTGGCGGTCGTCGACCTGGGACTGCCCGGGCGCCCCGGGCTCGAAGTCATTCGCGCCTGGCGCGAGGCCGGCAAGGCCTTTCCGATCCTGATCCTGACGGCACGCGATCGCTGGCAGGAGAAGGTCGAGGCGCTGCAGTCCGGCGCCGACGACTACCTCACCAAGCCCTTTCAGTTCGAGGAATTGCTGGCCAGGCTGCAGGCGCTGTTGCGCCGCTCCGGCGGCTGGTCGCAGCCGGTCCTCCAGGCGGGCCCGATCGAGCTCGATCCGCGCAGCCAGCAGGTCCGGGCGCTGGGGCAGCCCGTCGAGCTCACGGCCTTCGAGTACCGGTTGCTGGAATACCTGATGCTTCACGCCGGGCAGGTGGTGTCGAAATCGGAACTGACCGACAAGCTGTACGAGCAGGACTTCGACCGGGACAGCAACGTCATCGAGGTCTTCGTCGGCCGCCTCAGGCGCAAGCTGGATCCCGACGGCCAGCTCCAGCCGATCGAGACCCTGCGAGGCCGCGGCTATCGCATGGCGCGTGAATGAGCGCCGCTGACGGCAGCTGTCGGGAGACCCGGAAGGGATGACGTCGCCAGCCCCTTCGCTGGTCAACCGGCTGGTTCTCGGGCTCGCCGCGGCAAGCGTGCTGCTGACCGGCGCGGCGGCCCTGGCGCTCGACGCGCTCTATCGGGATCTCGCGCTGGACGCGCGACGCGACGTCCTGGACGCGCAGGTGATCGCGCTGGTCGCGACCGCCGAGCTCGACAGCTCCGGGGAGCTTGCGCCCTCGAGCCTGGCTGAGGCGAGGTTGACGACGCCCGGGTCGGGCCTGTACGCGGAGATTCGCAACCAGGAGGGCGAGGTGACCTGGCGCTCGCCCTCGACGGTGGGCACCGGGCTCGTGCTGAGCGCGAGGCCTGCGGCCGGCGGGCGGCTCGTCGAGCGGGTCACGCTGCCGGACGGCACTCGCGTCCTGGCGTTCTCGCTGGGCGTGAGCTGGGAAGCGGGACTTCAGCGGCCGGCCACGTTCGTGCTCAGCGCGGCCGAGAGCCTCGAGCCCTATTTCGACCAGCTGGCCCGAGTGCGGTCCTGGCTGCTGGCGGGCGCCATGGTGCTGATGACCACCCTCGTCGTCGGCCTGTCGCTGGGCCTGAGGGCCGGACTCCGGCCGTTGCGGCGGCTCGAGCAGGAAATCCGGGAGGTTGAAACGGGCAGTCGCGACGCCCTTGGGGCCGGCTGGCCCCGGGAGCTGGAAGGGGTGGCGCAGAACCTCAACGGCCTGCTGGCAGGGGAGCAGGCGCGCCTGTCCCGCTACAGGACGACGCTGGGCAACCTCGCCCACAGCCTGAAAACCCCGATCGCGGCGCTGAAGAGCCTGCTCGACGGGGGGCACGTCGACCTGCAGGCGACCGGCACGCAGCTCGACCGGATGCAGTCGATTGTCGAATACCAGCTGCGCAAGGCCGTGCTGGCCGGGGCCGGCTCGACGGTCGCTTCGACCGCGGTCAACGCCCCTCTTGCCGACCTTGCGGCGGCACTCGGCAAGGTCTATCGGGACAAGGGCGTGACCTGCAGCGTGGACCTGCAAGCCGGACTGGCATACCCCATCGATTCCGGCGACCTGATGGAACTGGCGGGCAACCTGCTGGACAACGCGTTCAAGTACTGCCGCGGCAAGGTCGGGCTGCGCGCCAGGGCCGAGGAGCGGCCAGAATGGCGGCGCAGCGGCCTGCTGCTGGAGGTCGACGACGACGGCCCCGGCATCGCGGCCGCCGATCGGCTGCGGGTGCTGGAGCGCGGCGTGCGGGCGGACGAATCGGTTCCCGGCCAGGGAATCGGGCTCGCCGCCGTGCGCGAGCTCGCCGCTGCGTATGGCGGCACCATCGAGATCGGGGACAGCGACTTGGGCGGCGCGGCCGTGCGGGTACGGCTGCCGGGACGCTGAATGGCGCAGCGGCCGGTGCCCGTGAAGCCGCGCGCCGAGGCGCTCGAGGGGCTGCTGCGCAACGACGCCGGGCAGCTCGAGCAGCTGATGCAGCGCATCGCCGAACGGCAGGCGCGTCGCCAGCCCGTGGAGCGCGAGCTGGCGACGCTCGACCGACGTCTGGCCGAGGCGCGGCGACGGGCCGAGCGGCGTCGGGCCAGCGTGCCGCCCGTCTGCTATCCGCCGGAGCTGCCGGTCAGCCAGCGCATCGACGAGATCCGCGAGGCGATCGTCCGGCACCAGGTCATCGTCGTCTGCGGCGAGACGGGTTCCGGCAAGACGACGCAATTGCCGAAGGCCTGTCTCGAGGCCGGCAGGGGACTGGCGGGGCTGATCGGCCATACACAGCCGCGCCGTATCGCCGCCCGCAGCGTGGCCATGCGGCTGGCGGAGGAACTCGGCGTCGAACTCGGCGCACAGGTGGGCTTCAAGGTCCGCTTCGCCGAGCAAGGGTCCGACCGCGGCCTGATCCGGGTGATGACCGATGGCATCCTGCTGGCCGAGATACAGAACGACCCGGACCTGTCGCGTTACGACACCTTGATCATCGATGAGGCACATGAGCGCAGCCTGAACATCGACTTCCTGCTCGGTTACCTTAAGCGGCTGCTGCCGCGCAGGCCCGACCTGCGCGTCGTGATTACCTCGGCGACGATCGACCCGCAGAGCTTCTCGCGATTCTTCGACGGCGCGCCGGTGATCGAGGTCTCCGGGCGTGGCTGGCCGATCGACACAAGGTACCGGCCGCTGGGGGCGGACGAGGACGACGATCTCGACCCGGGCGTCGTTCCGGGCATCGTGGCGGCCGTGCGGGAACTGGCCGCCGACGGCGGCGAGCAGGGCGACACGCTGGTATTCCTGCCCGGTGAGCGTGAAATCCGCGACGCGGCGGAGGCACTGTCGCGCGCCTTCGGGCCGCGACTGGAAGTGCTGCCACTCTTTTCCAGGCTGTCCTGGTCCGATCAGCAGCGCGTCTTCAAGCCGGGTCCGCAGCCTCGCGTGGTGCTCGCGACCAACGTGGCCGAGACCTCGATAACGGTACCCCGCATCCGTGCGGTCGTGGATACCGGGCTGGCGCGGATCGGGCGCTACAGCGCCAGGAGCAAGATCCTGCGGCTGCCCATCGAGCCGGTTTCGCAGGCGAGCGCCAACCAGCGGCAGGGGCGCTGTGGCCGGGTCGGGCCGGGCGTGTGTATCCGGCTGTATTCCGAGGAGGACTTCGAGGCCCGCGAGCCGTTCACGCCGCCCGAGATCCTGCGCACCAACCTGGCCAGCGTGATCCTGCAGATGCAGGTGCTGGGGCTGGGCGCGGTGGACGAGTTCCCGTTCCCGGACCCGCCCGATACCCGGCTGATCAACGACGGCTACCGCCTGTTGCAGGAACTGGAGGCGGTGGACGACGCGCGGCAGGTCACGGATCTCGGCCGGCAGATCGCGCGCATGCCCGTCGACCCGCAGCTTGGCCGCATGCTCGCGGAGGCGCGGCGCTTCAAGGCGCTCGACGAGCTCCTGACGCTGGTGGCCGTGCTCAGCATCCGCGATCCGCGGGAGCGCCCGAGCGAATTCCGCGCCGCCGCCGACGAGAAGCATTCCGCCTTTGCCGATCCGCGCTCGGACTTCCTCGCGCTGCTGAACCTGTGGCGATCCTGGCAGGAGGTGCGGGCCGGGCGTTCGGGCTCGCAGGCAAGGCGCTGGTGCAGGGACAACTTCCTGTCCGCGGCGCGCATGCGCGAATGGGAAGACCTCCGCGCGCAACTCCAGGACGTCGTGGCCGAGAACGACTGGCGACCGGGCAACAAGCCGGCCAGCGCCGAAGCCGTGCACCGCTCGCTGCTGCCCGGGTTGCTCGGGCATATCGGCGAGAAGACCGAGAAGGGGGACTACCTCGGCGCCAGGGGTCTGAGGTTCGTGATCTCGCCGGGTTCCGCCTTGAAGGCCAGGCCGCCCAAGTGGGTCGTGGCCGCGACGCTCGCGGAGACGCACAGGGTGTACGCGCGAACCGTCGCGGCGATCGAGCCGGCCTGGATCGAGACTGCGGCGCATCACCTCGTGCGCCGGAGCTACGGCGACCCGGAGTGGGTTGAGCAACGGGGATACGTCGCGGCGCGCGAAACCGTGACGCTTTACGGGCTGACCATCGCCGCCGGCAGGCGGGTCAATTACGGCAGCATCGCCCCCGCCCAGGCGCGCGAGATGTTCGTGCGCGAGGCCCTGACCCATGGGCGGTCCCGCTTGCGCGGACGCTTCCTGGCGCGCAACGCGCGAGTCAGGTCCGCGCTGGAGGCCGGGGAAACCAAGCTTCGGCGCCGCGGAGTGCTGGTGGACGAAGAGCTGATCACCGCCTTCTACCTGGGCCGGATTCCCGAGGCGATTCACAGCACCACGGCATTCGAACGCTGGCGAAAGCCGGCCGAGGAGCGTGATCCCGGCTTGCTCGAGTTCTCGGAGGCCGACGTGAAGATGGCCGGCGCGCCGGCCATCGATCCCGAACAGCTGCCGGACACCCTCAGGATCGCCGGGCACGAACTGCCGCTCGAGTACCGCTTCGAACCGGGCGCCGACGACGACGGCGCAACCGTCACGGTGCCGCTGGCGTTCCTGCCGCAGCTGTCGGCGGGCGAGATCGAGTGGGGCATTCCGGGCTGGCGCCACGAAATGCTCACCGAGTCAATCCGTGGACTGCCCAAGGCGCTGCGCCGCCACCTCGTGCCGGCGCCGGATGTCGCGGCGCGCTGCCTGGAACAGGCGGGGCACCCGGAAGGCGCCTCGTTTTTCGACGTCGCGGCCGCCTGGCTCACGCGCCGCGCCGGGATGCCCATCGCGGCTTCCGAGCTGCGCAGCGCCCGGCTGCCGGAACATCTCTCGCTCAACATACGCGTCGTCGATCCGGGCGGCCGCGCGCTTGCCGCCGGGCGCGATGTCGAGGAACTGAAGAGGCGGCTGCGGAGCGTGCAGCGCAAGGCGCTGCAGCAGAACGCCGGCGACTTCGTGCGGGAAGGGCTCCGGTCCTGGGACTTCGAGGCGCTGCCGGAAACGCTGGAGATCGTGCGGCAGGGCGTGCGCATCGTCATGCACCCGGCCATCGAGGACCGCGGCGACTCCGTGGCCCTGACCTGCCTGGACACGGCTGATCGCGCCATCGCGCTGACCCGCCAGGGAATCGTGCGCCTGCTGGCGCTGCGCCTGGAACCCCAGCTGCGCTACGTGCGCCGGGCGCTGGCCGCGGATACCGAGCTTGCCCTGCTGCACCAGCCGGTGGGACCGCTCAGGGGCCTTGCGGACGCCATCTGCGACCGGGCCGTGGAACGCTGTTGCCTGCCGGCCGGCGAGCCCGTGCCGCGCGACCGCGCGGCGTTCGAGGTCAGGGCTGAACAGGGCAGGGCGGAGCTCTACGATGAAGCCATGCGAATTCGCGACGTGGCGCGGCGGGCGCTGGCCGCGCGACGCGAGGCGATCAAGGCGCTGGACGGGCTTCCCGAAGGCACCGATCCGGTCCTCATCGAGGACTGTCGTGCGCAGGTGGCGGCCCTGGCCGAGGGAAGCTTCGTCGCCGCGGCGTCGGACCCGTGGTTCGATTCCTTGCCGCGGTTCCTGAAAGCGGCGGAGCGCCGCATCGCCAGGCTGCGCGGCGCGCGGGGTACGGGCGCCGACAGCCAGTACGAACTCCGCCAGTGGCGGGAGGCGGCGCGGACGGTCGCCAGGGAGGCGAACTCGGCGCAGGCAGTGCAGCCGGCGGAGGCCGTCCTGCTGCGGTGGATGGTCGAGGAATACGGCGTGTCGCTGTTCGCCCAGGAGCTGCGAACCTCGCTGCCCGTCTCCCCGAAGCGCCTCAGCCAGCAGCTCGACCGCGCCCGGGCCGCCGTCTCAGCCTGATTCCTTGCTCGCGACCGATTCCCTCCGCAGCAGCGGAGTGATCAGGTCCATCGGCAGCGGGAACACGATCGTGGTGGTCCCCGATGCCGACAAGCCGCTCAGCGTCTGCAGGTAGCGCAGCTGGATGGCGCGCGGGTCGGCGCCGAGCTCGCGCGCGGCCTCGACCAGGGCGGCGGCGGCCTGCTTTTCGCCCTCCGCGTGGATGACCTTCGCCCGCCTGCTGCGCTCCGCCTCGGCCTGCTGCGCCATGGCGCGGATCATGCTCTCGTCGAGGTCCACATGCTTGATCTCGACGTGCGAGACCTTGATGCCCCAGATGTCGGTCGAGTCGTCGAGGATCTTCTGGACGTCGCTGTTCAGCTTTTCCCGCTGCGAGAGCATCTCGTCCAGTTCGTGCTGGCCGAGCACCGAGCGAAGGGTCGTCTGCGCCAGCTGGCTGGTCGCCTCGAAGGGATTCGCGACCTGGATGATGGCCTTCGCGGGGTCGACGATGCGGAAGTAGACCACCGCGTTGACCTTGACGGAGACGTTGTCGCGCGAGATCACGTCCTGCTTCGGGACGTCGAGCACGATGGTCCTCAGGTCGACCCGCGACATCTGCTGGATCACCGGAATGACGATGATCAGCCCGGGCCCCTTGATTCCGGTGAAGCGGCCCAGGGTGAAGATGACGCCGCGCTCATACTCCTTGAGGATCTTGATGGCGTTGACGAGCAGCGCCAGGATGAAGACGGTGATGACGATCAATGGAATCTGGAACACGGTCCGTTCTCCTGTTTCATTCTTCCGGGCTGACGTGGAGCGTCAGCCCATCGACCCGGTCGATCCTGACCCGCTGCCCGGACGCGACCGGCTTGTCGCTGACTGCGGCCCACTCCTCGCCGAAAATCCTCACGCGGCCGCGGCCGCTGAAGGCCTCGGCGGCCTCGGCGAACGCCCCCGC
Source organism: Steroidobacteraceae bacterium (assembly GCA_035458405.1). Classification (GTDB taxonomy): domain Bacteria; phylum Pseudomonadota; class Gammaproteobacteria; order Steroidobacterales; family Steroidobacteraceae; genus SG8-30. The sequence goes on from DATHZW010000068.1 coordinate 17,530, forward strand.
CAGTTGCTCCGTGCCGGTGGTCACCGGCTTGCGCCGCGCTTTCACCGCAAGCCACATCGTGCCGAACATGGCGATGCCCGCCACCGTGGCGATGCCGCCCACGAGTCCCATGCTGACACGGAATCCGGGCGCGTCGCTGTCCATCAGGATGATCGAGCCGATCACGAAGGCGGCCAGGCCGCCTATGCCGAGCGCGCCGAAGCTCGGCACGAACACCTCCGCAATCATCATGGCGATCCCGAGGCCCACCAGGGCCAGGCCCGCGTAGTTCACCGACAGGACCTGCAGCGCATACAGGCCGAGCAGCAGGCAGATGGCGCCGATCACGCCCGGCAGGATCGCGCCGGGGTTGTAGCCCTCGAACATGAGCCCGTACAGGCCGATGATCAACAGGCCGTAGGCGACCAGCGGGTTGGTGATCACGGACAGCAGCTCGATGCGCCAGCCGGGCTCGAAGCGCTCGATGATCATGCCGGCGGTGTCCAGCGTGACCTCCTTGCCGCCGGCCTTCAGCCTGCGCCCGTCGATCTGGGCCAGCAGGTCGGGGATGTCCTCCGCCACCACGTCGATCACGCCCTTCTCCAGGGCTTCCTGCGCCGGCAGGCTCGCGGCGCTGCGGACTGCCGCTTCCGCCCAGTCGACGTTGCGGCCGCGAAGTTCGGCAAGGCTCCTGATGTAGGCGACGGCGTCGTTGATCGCCTTGCGATCCATGGCGGTGCCGGGCTGTGGCGGCTTGTCGCCGTCCTTGTCGCCGTCCTTGCCGGCGGGCGCATCCTGCGCGGGCGGACCGCCGATCGAGACCGGGGTCGCCGCGCCGAGGTTCGTGCCGGGCGTCATCGCCGCGACGTGGCTGGCGTACAGGATGTAGGTCCCGGCACTCGCCGCACGTGCGCCGGAGGGGGACACATAGGTCACGACCGGGACGCTGGAATTGAGGATGCCCTGGATGATGTCGCGCATGGCGGCATCCAGGCCGCCCGGCGTGTCCAGTACGAGCAGGACAAGTGCCGCGCCCTGTTCCTCGGCGGCTTCAAGGCCGCTGAGGAAGTGTTCCTTGGTCGCCGGACCGATGGCATCCTGGATCTCGACGAGCACGGCGACGCCGTCCCGGGGTAACGCCTCCTCGGTCATGGCGGCGGACCCCGCTGTGACGAGACCCAGAGCCGCGCACACGGTCGCTAGTAGGGCTTTCATCTCAGGCTCTCCATGCCAGAGGTTGATGATAACAGGATGGTCTGCTACAAGCGCAGGCGGCGCCTCCGGTGGCGCAAAGGGGGAAACCGTGACCCTGAGATTGACCGCAGCCGTCGCCTTGGTGGCGACGATGATGGCGCCAGCCCAGGCGCAGCTTCAGAAACCGGACACGACGATCAGGACCGAGGAGGTCTCCAGGGGCGTATACGTGCTGTACGGCAGCGGTGGCAACATCGGGGCGTCGGTCGGGGCAGACGGCGTCTTCATCATTGACGACCAGTACGCGCCGCTCACCCCGGGCATCAACGCCGAACTCGCCAAGCTCAGTCCCGAGCCGGTGCGCTTCGTGCTGAACACGCACTGGCACGGCGACCACACTGGCGGCAACGAGAACTACGCGAAGGCAGGCGCAGTCATCATCGCCCAGGACAACGTCCGCGCGCGGTTGAGCGTCCCGCAGGCGATGGAGTTCATCAAGCACACCGAGCCGGCGGCCCCGCCTGCAGCGCTGCCACTGGTGACCTTCAACGACACGGTGACCCTGCATTTGAACGGCGACGAAGTCCGCGCGGTGCATGTTGCGAGGGCGCATACCGACGGTGACGCGGTGATCCACTTTCGCGTCGCGAACGTGATCCACGCGGGCGACACCTACTTCAACGAGCTGTATCCGTTCATCGACGTTGATTCGGGCGGCAGCGTCGAGGGATCGCTGGCCGCGGTGGATGCCATGCTCGCACTGGCCGACGAAAGCACGCGGATCATTCCAGGCCATGGAAAGGTGTCGGGACGCGCCGGACTCGAGGCATTCCGAAAGATGCTGGTCGAGACGTCCGGACGGGTGCGCGCCTTGAAGGCCGCCGGCAAGACCGTCGAGGAAATCGTGGAAGCGGCTCCGAACGCCGACTATGACAAGACCTGGGGCTGGTCTTTCATCACCGCCGAGCGCTACATCCGGATGCTGTACGCGTCGACGGAGAAACAGAAAGAGTGAGTCGTGAGTTGTGAGTCGCAAGAGGCGACGGTCAGCGCCCTTGCATCTCGACACCCGCGATAATTCCGCTATCCGCTATCCGCTATCCGCTATCCGCTATCCGCCATCCACTCACCACTCACGCCTCACACCGTGAACTTGATTCCCTGCGCCAGCGGCAGTTCCGCCGAGTAGTTGATGGTGTTCGTCTGCCGGCGCATGTAGACCTTCCAGGCATCCGATCCCGACTCGCGGCCGCCGCCGGTGTCTTTCTCGCCACCGAAGGCGCCGCCGATCTCCGCGCCGGAGGTCCCGATGTTGACGTTGGCGATGCCGCAATCGCTGCCCGCCGCCGACAGGAAGGCCTCGGCATGCTGCAGGCGGTCCGTGAAGATCGCCGACGACAGGCCGTAGGCGGTGTCGTTCTGCAGCGCAATGGCCTCGTCGAGCGAACCGAAGGGGATCATGTACAGGATCGGCGCGAAGGTCTCGTGCTGCACGACCGGCAGGTCATTGCTGGCCTCGACGATGGTCGGCTGCACGAAGTACCCGGGGCCCGGCAACACCTTGCCGCCACAGACGATCCGTCCGCCCTGCGCGATGGCGGCCTTGAGGGTCGCCGTGTAGCGCTCGACCGAAGCGGCATCGACCATGGGTCCGACCAGGGTCTTCGGGTCCAGCGGATCACCGATCCGCAGTTGGGCGTAGGCTGCGGCGAGGCGGCGCTGCAGTTCCTCGAACCGCGATTCGTGCACCAGCAGGCGGCGCGTCGTGGTGCAGCGCTGGCCGGCGGTGCCCACGGCACCGAACACGACCGCGGGAACGACCAGGTCGAGGTTGGCGTACTGGTCGACGATGATGGCGTTGTTGCCGCCGAGTTCCAGCAGGCTCTTGCCGAGCCGCGCAGCCACGCGCCCCGCCACCTTGCGGCCGACGGGTGTCGAGCCGGTGAAGCTGACCAGCGCCACCCGCCGGTCGTCGACAAAGTGCCCGGCGAGTTCGTTGTCAGCCGTGATGAACAGCTGGAAAACCGGCGGCAGGCGCATCTCCGCGAGCACCTGGTTGCAGATGTGCTGCACGGCGATCGCCGTCAGCGGCGCCTTGGGCGAGGGCTTCCACACGCAGGTGTCGCCGCAGACGGCGGCAAGAAACGCGTTCCAGGCCCACACGGCGACCGGGAAATTGAAGGCCGAGATGATGCCCACGACGCCGAGCGGGTGCCATTGCTCGTACATGCGATGCTCGGGCCGCTCCGAGTGCATGGTCAGGCCGTAGAGCATCCTTGACTGGCCGACCGCGAAGTCGGCGATGTCGATCATCTCCTGGACCTCGCCGTCGCCCTCGGCCTTGATCTTGCCCATCTCGAGGGTGACCAGGCTGCCCAGCAGGTCCTTCTTCGCGCGCAACGCGTTGCCTATCCGGCGGACCGCCTCGCCGCGCTGCGGCGCAGGGACCAGCCGCCACTCGCGGAAGGCGGCGACGGCCGTTGCCATCACGCGGTCGTAGTCGGCGGCAGTCGTGGCGCGCACACGCGCGATGACCTCGCCGGTCGAGGGATTGATCGACTCGACCAGCGGGGCATCGGCATCGGCGAGCCAGCCGCCGTCGCCGCACCAGGTGCCGGGGTTGGTCTGCTCGAGGCCCAGGCCGGCCAGGATCTCCCCCGCGTTCATGCCGCGTCTCCGAGCTGCGAACGCTGGTGTCCGGCGCTGCCTTCGACGACGGCCCGGGCCGAGACCGACTTGTCGCCGCCACGCGCATACCAGTTGCCGAAGCGGTTGGCCAGGATCTGCGGCAGGCGGAACTGCTCCTGGCGCACAAATCCCTTGTAGTCGCTGGGATTGTTCATCACCAGGTCCAGGACCGCCGTCAGGCCGGCGGCCGTCGTCACCTGGATCGCCGACCACAGCCGCCCGGCGATCTCCTGCGGGTACACCTTGTTCACGTAGTTCTCTTCGCGCAGCTCGCCGTCCTGCCGGCCCGTGACCGCGACGTAGATGACGACGACGTCCTGCAGCGTCTGCGGCACGGCGTTCTCCAGGATCCGCTTCAGGGTGCCGCGGTCGTGGTTCAGCTTCAGGTCGTTCATCAGCAGGCGGACCTGCTCGCAGTGGCCCGGATAGCGCATCGTCTTGTAGTTCATCTGGCTGCAGCGATCACCGTAGGTCTCGCCCAGCGAGCCGAGGCCGCCCGAGGTGTTGAAGGCCTCGTAGGAGGTGCCGTCGATCTCGATTTCCTCCAGGCCCTCGAGCGGCGCGGCCTCTACCAGGCGCCCGTCGGCGATGGCGAGGCACGGGTTGCCGTATTCGTTGATCAGGCCCTCGGTCGACCAGGTCAACGAGTACTTGAGGACGTTGTTCGGATGCTGCGGCAGCGCCCCGACACGCAGCTTCACGGACCGGAGTTCGTCGAAATGCGTGATCAGTTCATTGGCCGCGATGGAGACGAAGCCGGGCGCGAGGCCGCACTGGGGCACGAAGGCGGTCCTGGCGCCTTCGGCGATGGCCCGGACCTTGCGGGTGACCTCGACGTCCTCGGTCAGGTCGAAATAATGCGCGCCCACGTCCCGCGCCGCCTGCGCGACCGCCGGGTTGCAGTAGTAGGGCAGCGACGACACGACCGCGTCGGTCGGGTGCCTGGCAAGGTGCGCGGCCAGGCTGCCGGCATCGCCCGCGTCGAACTCGTAGGGCGTTACGTTCGGCAGACCGTGAGCCCGGGCGACGGAGGCGGCCGTGCCTTCCCGTACGTCGACCAGGTCTACGGCATAATCGCCCGACTCCGCCAGCAAACCAGCAATCAGCGCGCCGATCTTGCCGGCGCCAAGGACCAATACCCGATGCATGGAACGTCTCCCGAAAAACGTGACGGGCCCGGCGACGGCGCGGCTGGCGCCGGGTCCAGGCCCGAATTGAGTGGCAGAATTGTGCCAACTTGTCCCTGTATACACCAGTGTGGACACTCCTGATCGCAAGGCTTTTTTGCGGCGCAGCGAAAGCGTGTGTACGATGCTGATACCTATGGATAAACCCGTCTCGACACCTCCCTGGAGCCCGACCAGCTGGCAGTCCCGCCCGGCACGCCAGATGCCCGTGTACACGGATCCTGCAAGGCTCGAGCGGGCTCTTGCGGAGCTGTCGCGGCTGCCGCCGATCGTCGTTTCCTGGGCGGTGGAGCAGCTCAAGCGCCAGCTGGCCGACGCGCAGCGGGGCGAGAGATTCCTGCTGCAGGGTGGCGACTGCGCGGAAAGCTTCGCCGAATGCGAGTCCGGACAGATCGCCAAGAAGCTGAAGATCCTCCTGCAGATGAGCCTGGTGCTCCTGCACGGGATGAAGAAGCCGGTCATCCGGGTCGGTCGCTTCGCGGGGCAGTACGCGAAGCCGCGTTCGACCGATCTTGAGACGCGTGGCGACATGGCGTTGCCCAGCTATCGCGGCGATGTGGTCAACCGGCCTGGCTTCACGCCCGAGGAGCGTGAGCCGGACCCGGAGCTGATGCTGCGAGGCTACGAGCGGGCCGCCCTGACGCTGAATTTCGTCCGCGCGCTGGTCGACGGTGGATTCGCCGACCTGCATCACCCCGAATACTGGGACCTGGACTTCGTGCAGCACTCGCCGTTGCGGGAAGCCTATCGACGCATCGCGAAGTCGATTGCGGATTCGCTCGACTTCTTCGAGGCGCTCTCCGGCGGGCAGATACACGAGGCCAACCAGGTCCGTTTCTTCGCCAGCCACGAGGCGCTGCTGCTGCCCTACGAGCAGGCGCAGACCCGGTTCATTCCCAGGCAGAATCGCTGGTACAACCTGACCACCCACATGCCCTGGATCGGGCTGCGAACCGCCCAGCCCGAGGGCGCCCACGTCGAGTACTTCCGCGGCATCTCCAATCCCGTCGCAGTCAAGGTGGGGGCGGCCATGAATGCCAGCTGGCTGGCCGAACTCGTCCAGATCCTCAACCCGAATGACGAGCCCGGGCGACTGACATTCATTCACCGTTTCGGCGCCAGCGAAATCGAGAGTCGCCTGCCAGCGATGATTGAGGCCGTTCGCGCCACCGGCAAGAGCGTGCTGTGGGTCTGCGACCCGATGCACGGCAACACGGAGACGACCGCCAGCGGCATCAAGACCCGTCGCTTCGACAACATCCTGTCGGAGGTCCAGTCGGCGTTTCGTGTGCACGAGTCACTCGGGTCGGTCCTCGGCGGCGTCCACTTCGAACTGACC
>DATHZW010000069.1:0-2097 GCA_035458405.1 Steroidobacteraceae bacterium
CGCGCGGCTGCGTGCACGACCTGCCACAGCGGCAGCGATGTGAAGGCCCACGCGAACCAGATGGGCTGGGTCCCGCAGGCCTTCCCGAACGGCCGGCAGGACATCATCGACGAGGCCAACTAGCTGATCTCCGGTGAACGGGACGGGCCATCGGGCCCGCCCCCTCACCGGGAAGCAGACACTCCGAGGCGGACCCCCAGGGTCCGCCTCTTTTCTTTTTCAGTTCCCGAAAAAAAGCGCCGCGCAGGGAGCGCGGCGCCTCGTTCAGCCCGACGGGGCGGGGCGTTACTCGACCGTCACCTCGGCGTCCTCGAGGATGACCGGGTACTGGTAGCCCATCCCGAAGTCCTTGTTCACGGCCAGCTTGCCGCTGACCAGGACTGTGGCGCCGACCCCGGGCAGGTCCGCCAGGGTGGTCACCGTCAGGTCGTTGGTTCCCTCCTCGCCGCTGCCGTCGCGGACGTGCAGCCAGTTCCTGTCCATGATGCCGGCGTTGACCTTGACCACCTTGCCGCGGACCACGACCGTGGCATCGGCCAGGCCATCCTTCTCCGCGTACACTTCGGCGACCGTCTTGCCGCCGTCTGCCCTGGCGATGCCGGCCAGGTCGACGTCCGCGGCGGGCGCGCCCGTCGGCATGGGGTGGAGCTGGGCGGATTCCGCAGGAGCCGCAGGGGCTGCGGGGGCCGGCGGCGGCTGTTCCTTGCCGCAACCGGCGGCGGCGAGAAGAGACAGGGCGAGCACGGAACTGACGGTTGCTTTTAACACAGCGGAATTCTCCCGGTTCGATTGAGTGTCGGCCGCGAAGTGTCGGCCACAGGGTGCGTAATTCTAATGAACCGCCCACCGCTGCGCATGCGGTTGGGCGCGTAGGAACGTAGGTGATTGCCCCAGCGGCCCGGTGCCTCGGTTCAGCGCGAGGCGTCAGCCATGTAGTCGACCGCCTGCACGATCAGCTCGTCCGGCAGGTCGACGCGGCCGCCCTTGGCGGGCATATACCCGGCCTTCCCCTGCAGGCCTTCGATTGCGTGCTTGTGCATCGTAGCGGCGCCCTGGGCGATCCGTGGCGCCCACGCCGCCTTGTCCCCCAGCATGGGGGCACCGCCGACGCCGGGCCCGTGACAGGCCGCACAGACCGCGTGGTAGGTTTCCTCGCCGTTGGCCGGCAGCGCCGCGACAGCGGACGGCGCCTCGGCACCGGGCGGCGGGGCGATGGTCATGGCCGAGTTGTCCTGGCCGGCCACCGCGACCTGGCCAAAGGGCTTGATGCGCTCCACGACGTCCCGCTGCAGCAGGGGGTCTGCGGCGACGTGGGACTCCGACATGCCGCCGCCCAGGATCCGGGCAAAGATGAATATGCCGATGGTGATGGCGATGAGGATGCCCAGCACGGCGCTGAAAGCATTGAAGAACCGGTCGTCATGCGTGCTCACGAGCGTCCCCGCGGATGGAGCCTGAAAACGGTCGCGGAGTATAGCCGCAGACGCCCTGCGCACGAAAGGCTCCGATTGGACGGCCGTCGGGCCCGGCCGGTACAATCACCCGTTGCCGATCGGGTACGCGGGCACTGCCCGCGCCCCGTTCGGCCGCTGGCGGCGCCCTGGCGCCGCCCCCAATGCGCCCGTAGCTCAGCTGGATAGAGTGACGGTCTCCGAAGCCGTAGGTCGTGGGTTCGACTCCCGCCGGGCGCGCCAATGAATGAAAAGCCCTCCGCAAGGAGGGCTTTTTTGTTGCGACAGCCGTCACCGCGCGGTCGCCTGTCGGCCCAGTCCTCCCTGGCTCGCTCCGCCTGCGGCGAAAGTCGCTCGCAGGGAGGCTGGCCCTCCCTCGACCGCGCGGGTTGGCGCGATGCCGGAATCCGGGCTGCGGTCGGCGGCGGGGCGGGGAAGAGGTGCCAGGCACCGCTGCCGCGGAGCCAGGCACCGAGAGTTGCCTGGCACCGACACGGCGACCCCTACAGCCAGCCGCGCCGCCGGAAGTACATGAACGGCAGTACCGCGGAGATCACCATCAGCAGCAAGGCCAGCGGGTAGCCCAGTTTCCAGCCCAGTTCCGGCAGGAAGTGGAAGTTCATGCCGTAGATGCTCGCGATCAGGG
>DATHZW010000070.1:0-15842 GCA_035458405.1 Steroidobacteraceae bacterium
TCGGCCTGCAGGTCCGCCAGCGCGGTCGCGTCCGGGGCGCTGGCGATCCGCTTGTACAGCCTCAGGCGCAGGTGGACGTCGCCGACGTAGTCGTCGGGCAGCAGGGCGGGCAGCTGCAGGTTGATTTCCGTTCCGGCGTGCAGGGGCTTCTCCAGCTCCGGCTCGCGGCCCGACTGCAGCGACTTCACGGCGCGTTCCAGCAGTTCCATGTAGAGGCTGAAGCCGATCTCCTGGATCTGGCCGCTCTGTTCCTCGCCGAGCAGCTCGCCGGCGCCACGGATCTCGAGGTCGTGGGTGGCGAGCGTGAATCCCGCGCCGAGGTCCTCCAGCGACTCGATCGCCTCGAGACGCTTGGCCGCGTCCGCGGTCAGGGCCGCCTTCGGCGGCGCCAGCAGGTAGGCAAAGGCGCGGTGATGCGAGCGGCCGACCCGGCCGCGCAGCTGGTGCAGCTGCGCGAGGCCGAAGCGGTCGGCGCGGTCGATGACGATGGTATTGGCGGTCGGCACGTCGATGCCGGACTCGATGATGGTGGTGCAGGCGAGGACGTTGAACCGCTGGTGGTAGAAGTCCAGCATCAGCTGTTCGAGGTCGCGCTCGCGCAGCTGGCCGTGGCCGACGCGGACCACCGCTTCGGGAACCAGCGCGGCGACGCGGGCGGCGGTCCGCTCGATCGTGTCGATGTGGTTGTGGACGAAGTACACCTGGCCGCCGCGGCGTATCTCGCGCAGCAGGGCCTCGCGGATCAGCGCGTCGCTCCATTCGCAGACGAAGGTCTCGATCGCCACGCGCTCGGCCGGCGGGGTCGTGATCAGGGACAGGTCGCGCAAGCCGCCGAGGGCCATGTTCAGGGTCCGCGGGATCGGCGTGGCGGTCAGCGTCAGCATGTCGACGTTGGCGCGCAGTTGCTTGAGGCGTTCCTTGTCGCGCACGCCGAAGCGGTGCTCCTCGTCCACGATGACCAGCCCCAGGTTCTTGAACGCGACATCGCGCTGCAGCAGTCGCTGGGTGCCGATGACGATATCCACGACGCCGGCCCTGAGCCCCTCGATCACCTGCTTCTGGGCGGCCGCGTTGCGGAACCGGGAGAGGCTCTCGACGCGCACCGGCCAGTCCGCGAAGCGGTCCGAGAAGTTCTGGGCATGCTGCTGGGCCAGCAGCGTCGTCGGCACCAGCACCGCGACCTGGCGTCCCGCCTGCACGGCGGCGAAGGCCGCGCGCAGGGCGACCTCGGTCTTGCCGAAGCCCACGTCGCCGCAGATCACGCGGTCCATCGGCTTGCCCGAGCGCATGTCGTCGAGCACCTGGCGGATCGCCTCCGACTGGTCGAGGGTCTCCTCGAAGGGAAACGCGGCCTCGAAGACGCGGTATTCGGCCTCGCGGATCTCGGTCGCCATGCCCTCGCGCGCCGCACGCCGCGAGTAGAGGTCGAGCAGCTCCACGGCGACGTCCCGGATCCGCTGCGCGGCCCGGCGTCGCACCTTGGCCCACTGCTCGCTGCCGAGCCGGTGCAGCGGCGCGGTCTCCGGCGACGACCCGGTATAGCGGCTGATGCGGTCGAGCGAGTGGACCGGCACGTAGAGCTTGTCGCCGCCGGCGTACTCGAGCACCAGGAACTCGCCGGGATGACCGTCGACGTCCATGACCCTGAGTCCGCGATAGCGGCCGACGCCGTACTCCTCGTGCACGACCGGCGCGCCTGGCGCCAGGTCGGTCAGTTCCTGCAGGATGGCGCCCGGATCGCGGTCTGCGCGGCGCCGACGCCGCTCCTGTCGCGCGCGCGGGCCGAACAACTGCTCTTCCGCGACCACCGCGACCCGCGGGCCGGGCAGCACGAGTCCGCCGACGTCGGGCGCCACGGTGACGGCGAGGCCGGCGCCGCTGGCCAGGAACGCCTGCCAGCCGGCGACCTCGCGCGGCAGGATGTCCCGCTCGCGAAGCAGCTCGAGCAGCACCTCGCGGCGGCCCGCCGAGTCGACGGCAATCAGGACCTGGCCTTCGAAGCGGCCGAGGAATTCCTTCAGCGTCGCGGACGGATCCTCCGCCCGGGCGTCGAGCTTCAGGGAGGGCGGCCGGTCGGTGCCGAAGTTGCGGAAGCCGACGGGGGCGCCGGGCGGTTCGACCTTGTCGGCCGTGGCCAGGACGCGACGCCGGCGGTCCACCGCGGCACGCACCTGGGCCGGATCGAGGTACAGGTCGGCAGGCGGCAGCAGCGGTCGCTCGATGTCATGGCGGCGCTGTTCGTAGCGTTCCTCGATGGAGGCCTGCAGGGCCGCGGTGGCGACGTCGAGGCCGGCGGCATCGACCACGACCGAGTCGCGGGGCAGGTAGTCGAAGACGCTCTCGAGGCCGTCGAAGAACAGCGGCAGCCAGTACTCGATGCCGGCCGGCGCAATGCCTTCGCTGACAAACCGGTAGACGGGGGAGCGCACCGGGTCCCCCTCGAAGCGGGCGCGCCAGCGCTGGCGGAATCCCTTGACCGCCTCCGGCGTGGTCGGGAATTCCCGGGCCGGCAGCAGGCGAACCTCTTCCAGCGGATCGCCGGAACGCTGCGATTCCGGGTCGAACAGCCGGATGCTTTCGATCTCGTCGTCGAACAGGTCGAGCCGGTAGGGCGCGTCGCAGCCCATCGGGAAGAGGTCGATGATCGAGCCGCGGATGGCGAACTCGCCGTGCGCCATGACCTGGCCCACGTTGGCGTAGCCGGCCGCGGCGAGGCGCGCCCGGAACGCGGGCAGGTCGATCCGTTCGCCGCGGCGGATGACGAAGCTGTGCGCGTCCACGTAGCTGCGGGGCGGCAGCCTCTGCAGCAGCGCCTCGGCAGCCACCACGATCACGCCCCGCTTCAGCCCGGGCAGCGCGGCCAGCGTCTCGAGCCGCTCGGACACGATGTCGGGGTGGGGCGAGAAGGGGTCGTAGGGGAGCGTCTCGTGGCCCGGCAGGCTGCGTACGGGCACGTCCCGGCCGGCGTAGAAGGCCACCTCCGTGTGCAGCCGGACGGCGTCGCGGCTGCTGCCCGCGACCAGCAGCACCGGCCCCGGCGCGCCGGCCGCCAGTTCGGCGACCGCGAGGGCCAGGGACGAGCCGTAGAGTTCGCCCCAGTGGGCGGGAGCGTCGGGGACGGGGATGGGCGCCTCGAGCAGGCGGTTACTGGTCATGGTCCGGTCAGGCACAGATGGGCGGCCTGGGCCGGGTCGCCCCGTCCAGGTTCACAGGAGCGCGCAGGATACTCGCCCGACGGCGGATCGCAACCCGGAAACGCCCCACTGGCGCCGGGCGCGGACCTGCCCCCCGGGTCTCAGTCGGCAGCCGGTGCCTGGCGGACGATCACCGCGTGCAGGACCTTGTCGTGCTCGAAAAACACGGAAAACTGCGCGTAGTCCCAACGGGTGATCGGCGGATCGCCGACGGCCGCGTGCCTGCTGGCGGGTGCGCCGAAGCGTGCTTCGACGGCGGACATGCTCGAGCCGCGCGCCGGGCGTTCTGGCACGGCGGCGGACGGGTCGCCCGTGGCCATGTCCAGGTTCTGCGCCGAGGCGATCATTGCACCGAGCGCCATCGCGGGGATCAAGAGGTGGGCCAGTTTCATGTCATGTCCTCCTCGGCGGAGTGTAGCATCGGCCCGGAAAGTGTCGAGGATCACAGGATAAATACTTGATCGGCTTCGCGATTCTGAGAACCCGGGGCCCCGGTATGGTTCAATAGGCTCCCATGCTGACCCCGCTTCCGCTTGGCATCGGCCTGCGCTATGTCCGCTCGCGCCGCCGGTCCTTCTTCGTGTCCTTCATCACCTGGGTATCGCTGGCCGGGGTCTGCCTCGGCGTCGCGGCCCTGATCACGATCCTGTCGGTGATGAACGGCTTCGAGGGCGAGCTGCGCGACCGCCTGCTGGCGCTGTCGGCTCACGCCACCCTGTCGGAGCCCGGCGCCAACGAGGCCCGCCTGGTCGCGCTGGCGGCGCAGGCGCAGCGCGAGCCGCACGTGGCCGGCGCGGCGCCCTATGTCGAGTTGCAGGGGCTCCTGTCGGCCGGTGAGAAGCTCTCCGGCGCCACCGTGCGCGGCGTCGAGGCCGAGGCCGAGGCCCGGGTCGGCGAACTGGGCCAGGCGATGCTGGCGGGCTCGCTGGCCGACCTCGCGGCCGGCTCGCGGCGCATGATCCTCGGGCGCGTGCTGGCGGCCGAGCTCGGCGCACAGCCGGGCGATACGGTCACGGTGCTGCTGCCGCGCGCGGACCGCGACGGCAACCTCGTCCCGGAGATAGGCGCCTTCACGATTTCAGGGATCTTCGAGATCGGCCTGGCGGATCACGACGGCACCCTGGCGCTGGTGCCGCTGGCCGACCTGGAATCGCTGGCGGGCGCGGCGGCGCCGGCCGGCGTGCGCATCAAGTTCGACGACGCCCTGGCGGCGCCGGCACTGGCGCGCGACCTGGCGGCGCGGCTGGGGGGCAGCCTCAGGGTGCGCGACTGGACCGAGGACCATGCGGCCTATTTCCACGCGATCCGCCTCGAGAAGACCATGATGACCGCGATCCTGATGCTGATCGTCGCCGTCGCCGCGTTCAACATCGTCGCCAGCCTGGTGATGGTGGTGAGCGACAAGCGCACTGACATCGCGATCCTGCGCACGCTGGGCCTGTCGCGCGGCGCGGTGGTCGCGATCTTCATGACCCAGGGCACGGTCATCGGCTGGCTCGGCACTGGCGCCGGGGTCGCGCTGGGGCTGGCGCTGGCGTTCAACGTCGATGTCGTCGTGCCGTTCATCGAGGGCCTGTTCCGCTTCCAGATCTTCGATGCCGACGTCTACTACATCACCGCCATTCCCTCCGAAGTGCACATGATCGACGTCGGCCTAGTGGCGGCCGTGGCCTTGCTGCTGACCGCCGTTGCGACGTTCTATCCGGCGCTGCGGGCCGCCGGCACCCAGCCTGCCGAGGCGCTCCGCTATGAGTGAGCGCGGCCGGCTTCCGTACACCTGGTGGATCGGCTCGCGCTACCTGCGGCTGGGCCGCGACGATCGCTTCATCGGCTTCATCTCGGCCATCTCCATGGCGGGCATCGCCGTCGGCGTCGCGGTCCTGCTGGTGGTGCTGTCGGTGATGAACGGCTTCGAGCGGGAGCTCCGGGAGCGGATTCTCGACGTGACCGGGCATGCCACGCTCGAGGGGCTGGAGGGCCGGCTGGTCGACTGGCAGGGCCATGCGGCGAGCACGGCCGGCTCCGCGGGCGTCACGGCGGTGGCGCCCTTCGTCGAGGGTCGCGCCATGCTGGTGAACGGGCCGCGTTCGGCGGGCGTCGAGCTGCGCGGCGTCGCGCCGCAGGCGGAGGGCCGGGTCTCGTCGCTGGGCCGGCTGGTCGTCGGCGGCTCCCTCGACGACCTGGAGCCGGGCGCCTACCGCATCGTGCTGGGTCGCGCGCTGGCCGAGGAACTGGGCGCCGCGCCTGGCGACCGGGTGCTGCTGGTCGTCGCCCAGGGCAACGTGACGCCCATGGGCGTGGTGCCGCGCATGCGGCGCTTCACGGTCGCCGGCGTGTTCGACGCCGGGATGTACGAGTTCGACCGGGGCCTGGCGCTCGTCAACCTGGAGGACGCCCAGAAACTGTTCCGGCTCGGCGACAGCGTGACCGGCCTGCGCTACGCGCTGGAGGATCCCTACGCGGCGCCGCGCCTGATCCGCGGGATCGCGGTCGATCTGGGCGGCGGTTTCTACATCAGCGACTGGACGCGACGGCACGCCAACTTCTTTCGCTCGATCCAGGTGACCCGGTCGATCATGTTCGTCGTCCTGCTGCTGGTGGTCGGCGTCGCGGCCTTCAACATCGTCTCGACCCTGGTCATGGTGGTCAAGGAAAAGCAGGGCGACATCGCCATCCTGCGCACGCTCGGCTCCAGCCCGCGCGAGATCCTGAACATCTTCATGACCCAGGGCACGGCGATCGGCGTGATCGGCACCGCCATCGGCCTGGTTCTCGGCATCACGCTGGCGCTGAACCTGACCGGCATCGTGCACGGCCTCGAGGGGCTGATGGGCGTGACGCTGGTCGACGCCCGCGTCTATTTCATCGGCGACCTGCCCGCGGACATCCAGCTGCGCGACGTCGTCACCATTTCCATCACCGCGCTGGCGCTCGGCGTGCTGTCGACCGTCTATCCCGCCTGGCGCGCCGCGCGAACGGCGCCTGCGGATGCGCTGCGCCATGAAGTCTGAGGAACCCCAGATGCCACAACCGGCCGTGCTCGCCTGCAGCAAGCTGCGCAAGGAGTTCCGCCAGGGACCCGTGACCCTCACCGTGCTCGACGGGGTCGAGTTCTCCGTGGCCGCCGGCGAGCGGGTCGCCATCATCGGCGCGTCCGGTTCCGGCAAGACCACGCTGCTGCAGCTGCTCGGCGGCCTGGACGACCCCACGGCCGGGTCGGTATGGATCGACGGCCAGGCGCTCGTGTCGCTGGACGAGACGGCCCGCGGCCGCCTGCGCAACCGGGCGGTCGGCTTCGTCTACCAGTTTCACCACCTGCTGCCGGAGTTCAGCGCGCTGGAGAACGTCGCCATGCCGCTGCTGGTGCGCCGCGAGCCAGCGAAGACGGCCTATGCCCGCGCACGCGAGATACTCGAGCGGGTCGGGCTGGGCGCGAGGCTCGAGCACCGGCCGGCCGAGCTGTCCGGGGGCGAGCGCCAGCGGGCCGCGGTGGCGCGGGCCTTGGTGGCCTCGCCGCGGATCGTGCTGGCCGACGAGCCGACCGGCAACCTCGACGGCGCAAATGCCGCGCAGGTCTTCGAGCTGATGCTCGAACTGAACAGGGAATTCGGCACCAGCCTGGTGATCGTGACCCACGACGAGCGTCTCGCGGCGCGCATGGACCGCGTCGTCACCCTCAGCGGCGGAAAACTGGTCGAACACACCGCCTGAGGAAGCACGCGGCCGGCCGGGCCGCGGCTAGTGTTCAGGGCAGTCCCGCTGACGGCTGCCGCCGATGCTCGTTGCCGCCATTGCCTTCGTCGCCGGTGCCGGGCTGGTCTTCGGCCTGGCAGAGTTGCCGTCCTGGCCAGTGCTGGCAGGGATCGCCCTGGCGGGGGCCGGCGCGCTGGCCGCCGGCCAGCGCGCCGTCGGCTGGCTGGTGGCCGGCTTCCTGCTTGCGTCGATTCACGGGCAGCTCGCGCTGGCGGACGACTGGCCGTGTTGGCGCGACCGCGAGCAGCTCGAGATCAAGGGGCAGGTCAGTTCACCGGCTGAAGTCCGGC
The DNA here is from genome assembly GCA_035458405.1 of Steroidobacteraceae bacterium. Classification (GTDB taxonomy): domain Bacteria; phylum Pseudomonadota; class Gammaproteobacteria; order Steroidobacterales; family Steroidobacteraceae; genus SG8-30. Next base: position 7,238 of record DATHZW010000070.1, read on the forward strand.
CAGGGCGCGTCGATTTCGACCTGACCACGGCGGCCGACACCCGGGCCCTGGGCGTGCCGTCGCGACTGCGCCTGTCCTGGTACGAGCCCCGATCGGTGCCGCGTCCGGGCGAGACCTGGCGCCTGGGCGTTCGCCTGCGCTGCCGCAGCGGGCTGGCCAATCCCGGCGCCTTCGACCGCGAACTGGACCTGCTGCGCAAGGGCTATGGCGCCACCGGCTACGTCTCGGGGCAGCCGCTGCCGACGCGACTGGCCGCGGGCGGCTTCGCCGCGACGATAGACGCCGCGCGCGCCTGGATCGCCGGGCGCATCGCGGAAGCGGCCGCGCAGACCGGCTCGACCGGCGTGCTGCAGGGGCTGGCTGTCGGACTGCGCGGCAACATCGCGCCCGAGTTGAACGACGCCTTCATCGCCACGGGCACGGTCCACCTCATTGCGATCTCCGGGATGCACGTCACCGCGTTCGCGCTGACCTCGCTGCTGCTCCTGCGATGGACCTACCGTGTCGTGGCCGGCGCACGCCTCTCGGCGGCCTGGCCGGCCTGCCAGGCGTTGACGGTGCTTTGCATGACCGTCGGCTACGGGCTGCTGGCGGGCGCCTCGCTGCCGACGGTCAGGACGGTGGCCATGGTCGGCATCGCGGTCGGCTTGCGCTGGGCGCGGCGCAATGCCGCCACGGCGGACATCCTCGGCCTGGCGGCCATGCTGCTGGTGGCGGCCGACCCGCTGGCGGTGACCTCGGCCGGCTTCTGGCTGTCCTTCGCGGCCGTCGCAGCGTTGCTGGCCCTGTCGGACCTGCGCGGCGGCCTCTGGCGCGCGATTGGAAGCTTTGCCCGGGCCCAGGCGGCGGTGACGGTCGTGCTCACGCCCGTGCTCGTCGGATCGTTCGGGGCGGTGCCGGTGCTGGGACCGCTCGTCAACGCGCTCGCGATCCCGCTGTTTTCCTTCGCCATCCTGCCGGCGACCCTGGCCGCAACCGCGCTGTTGCCGCTCGCGCCGGGAATCGCCGACTGGTTGTGGGCCGCGCTCGGCACGGCGCTCGATCGCTGCTGGCCGGCGCTGCTGGCCGTGGCGGACAGTCCCTGGGCGGTGTTCAGCCCGCCCGCCGCGCCCGCCTGGCTGCTTGCCTCCAGCCTGCTCGCGGCGCTGGCCACGATCATCGTGCCGGGACGCGGCCTCAAGCTGGTTGCCGGCGTGCTGCTGGCGTGCCTGCTGCTGCGCCCGCCGCCGGTGCCGGTGCCGGGAGCCTACGAACTGACGGTGCTCGACGTCGGGCACGGCCTGGCGGTGGTCGTGCGCACGGCCTCCCGCGTGCTGGTCTTCGATACCGGCCCGAACTGGCGCGGCGGAGCTGCGGCGGCGCGCGTCACGCTGGTGCCGTTCCTGCGCTCGCTGGGAATCCGGCGCATCGACCTGCTCATGGTCAGTCATGGCGATGCGGACCACGCCGGGGGCCTCGCGGAACTGCGACGCGCCTTCACGGTGTCGGAACTGCGCGGCGGGATCGAGATGGCGGAGTCGGCCGGCGCGGGCCGCTGCAGGGCGGGGGACGCTTGGCACTGGGACGGCGTCCGTTTCACCGTCATCCACCCGTCGCCGGAGCATCGCCTGCGCGGGAATGACGGCTCCTGTGCGTTGCGCGTCGATGGCGCGGGCGGGGCGGCGCTGTTGCTGGCGGATCCCGAGTCGCGTGCCGAAGCGGCCATGCTCGAGCGGCGGCTCGCGGCGGAGATCGTGCTGGTGCCGCACCATGGCAGCGCCAGTTCGTCCTCGCCGGCGCTGGTCGCCGCCGTCGGCGCGCGCCTGGCGCTGGTGTCGGCCGGATACGGCAACCGCTGGGGCTTTCCCCGGCCCGAAGTCGTCGAGCGCTGGCAGCGGGCCGGCGCCAGCGTGCTGACGACGGCCGACGGCGGGGCGATCAGCGTCGAGATTGCGCCAGGCGCCGGCGTCGGGCCCGCGCGCCCCTGGCGGCTTGAGCGACCGCGCTGGTGGCAGCGTCAATGATGCCCGCAACAGCCCGGCACGGTATCATGCTGGCCGCATGTGGGAGATCATCAAGGCTGGCGGCCCGGTCATGTGGCCGATAATCGTCTGTTCCGTCGGGGCAGCGGCGATTATTCTCGAACGATTGTGGACGCTGCAGGACAAGCGCGTCATACCCCGCGAGCTGACCGACAAGGTCTGGAAGCTCGTCGAGACGCGCACCCTGACTGACCGGCACCTGGCGGCGCTGGAGCACAACTCCCCGCTGGGCCGCGTCCTGGCAGCCGGCCTGGCCGGCCGCGACCAGGGTCGCGAGATCATGAAGGAAGTCATCGAGGACGCGGGCCGCCACGTGGTCCACGAGCTCGAGCGCTTCCTCAACACGCTGGGCACGATCGCCGCCATCTCGCCGCTGCTGGGCCTGCTCGGCACCGTGACCGGCATGATCTCGGCCTTCGACGCCATCACGACCCAGGGGGTCGGCGACGCGCGGGTGCTGTCGGGCGGCATCGGCGAGGCGCTGATCACCACCGAGGCCGGCCTGATCGTCGCCATCCCTGCGCTGATCGGCTATCGCTACCTGCGCGGCCGGGTCGACGCGCTGGTGATCGAGATGGAGAAGGAGGCCATCAAGCTGGTCCAGGCCTTCGACCGGCTCGATGCCAAGACCGGCTCGACGGCCGCACGCGAGCCATGAAACTCAGTCCCCGCCGCCGCGAGGACCCCGAGCTGAACCTGACGTCGCTGATCGACGTCGTCCTGCTGCTGGTCATCTTCTTCATGGTGTCGACCACTTTCGTCGAGGAAGGGCGGCTGCGGGTCGAGCTGCCGACAGCCAGCGAGGAGCCGGTGACGGCGATCCAGGACCCGATCGTCATCACGATCACCGCGCAGGGCAGCTATCGCGTCAACGAACAGGCGCTGGTCAACAACTCGAGCGAAACGCTGACCGCGGCCTTGCGCAAGGTCGCCGGCGGCGGCCGCGCCACGCCCGTCACCATTCGCGCGGACGGGCGCGCGACGCACCAGGTGGTCGTCACCGCCATGGACGTGGTGGCGCGGCTCGGCTTCACGCGCGTCAACATAGCGACCATCAGTGAGCAGACGTAAGCAGGACCCGTCGCTGCCGCCGATCACCGCCGGGGGTCTGAAGATCTACCTGCGGCTGCTGGCCTATGCGAAGCCGCACTGGGCGATGTTCCTGCTCGGCGTCTTCGGCATGGCGCTGTTCGCGGCGGTGGATACCGGGCTTGCCTGGCTGGTCAAGCAGTTCCTGGACGGCGCCTTCGTCGAGCGCAACGAGAAGGTCCTGGTGCTGGTCCCCGCGGGGATCATCGTGCTGTTCGCGGCCCGCGGCATCGGCGACTACCTGTCGGTCTTTGCCCCGGGTTGGGTGGGCCGCCAGGTCATCAAGAGCCTGCGCGGCCAGGTGTTCGCGCAGTACCTGCAGCTGCCGGTCGCCTTCTTCGAGACCGCCGGCGTCGCCCAGCTGCTGTCGAGGCTCACCTACAACATCGAGCTGGTGGCCGAGGCCGCGACGACCGCGATCACCTCGCTGATCCGCGACACGCTGACGATCATGGGCCTGCTCGGCTGGCTGTTCTACATGAACTGGCGCCTGACGCTGTTCGCGCTGGCGGTGGCGCCGCTGATCGTCGGCCTCATGCGCGTGACCAGCAAGCTGTTCCGCCGCTACAGCCAGCGGATCCAGAGCTCGATGGGCGACGTGACCCGCGTGGCCAAGGAGGCGCTGGAAGGGCACCGCATGATCAAGGTGTTCAACGCCCAGCCACAGGAGATCGAGCTGTTCGAGGAGGTCAACGAGCACAACCGCGCCAGCTACATGAAGCTGATCACCGTCAAGGCGGTGTCGAACCCGGTGGTGCAGATGATCGCCGCGCTGGGTCTCGCCGCGGTGATGTACGTGGCGATCCGGCAGGTCCTGGTCAAGGGCATCTCCATCGGCGAGTTCACCTCCTTCCTGACGGCGCTGCTGCTGATCACGGCGCCGCTGCGGCGCCTGGTGGGCATCGTCGGACCCTTGCAGCAGGGGATCGCGGCCGGCCAGAGCGTGTTCGAGATCCTCGATGCGCCGGGCGAGGGCGAGGGCGGCCCGGTCGCGATCGAGCGCGCCCGGGGCGAGGTCGAGTTTCGCGACGTCTCGTTCCTGTACGCGACCGACAAGGGCGAGGTGCTCAAGGGCATCAGCTTCCTGGCACGACCCGGCGAGACGATCGCCATCGTCGGCCGCTCGGGCAGCGGCAAGTCCACGCTGGTCAGCATGCTGCCGCGCTTCTACGACTGTAGCCGCGGCCAGGTCCTGCTCGACGGGGTGGACCTGCGTGAATACAACCTGCGCGACCTCCGCGACCAGCTGAGCCTGGTCAGCCAGGACGTCATCCTGGTGGACGACAGCATCCGCAACAACATCGCCTTCAGCGCGCCGGCGGCAACGCCCGAGCAGGTCGAGAATGCGGCGTGGGCGGCGCACGTGATGGAGTTCGCGCAGGAACTGCCCCAGGGGCTCGACACGCGCGTGGGTGAGCGCGGCGCGCTGCTGTCGGGCGGCCAGCGGCAGCGCGTGGCGATCGCGCGGGCCCTGCTCAAGGACGCACCGGTGCTGATCCTCGACGAGGCCACATCGGCGCTGGACAGCGAGTCGGAGCGGGTCATCCAGCAGGCATTGCTGGAGCTGCTCAAGGACCGGACCACCCTGGTCATCGCGCACCGCCTGTCGACCATCGAGAAGGCGGACCGGATCCTCGTGCTGGACGAGGGCCGCCTCGTCGAGAGCGGCAGCCACGCGGACCTGCTGCAGCGCGACGGCATGTATGCCGCGCTGCACCGCATGCAATTCAACGTCTGATCAACAGCGGGAGCCGCATGCAAGACTGGCTGCTCCAGACCTGGTACGGGGGCACGCGCCGCGGAGCGTGGCTGCTGCCGGCCGCCTGGTTGTTCGCGGCCGTCGCCGGCTTGCGCCGCTGGCTGTACGCGGCCGGCGTCCTGTCGCGTTACCGGTCGCCGCGGCCGGTCGTCGTCGTGGGCAACGTCACGGTCGGCGGCACCGGCAAGACGCCGCTGATCATCTGGCTCGCCGGGCAGTTGCGGCTGCGCGGCCGGCGGGTTGGCGTCGTCAGTCGTGGCTACGGACGCAGCAGCCCCGGCACGCGCCGGATCCTGCCATCGGACCCGGTCGCGGAGACCGGCGACGAGCCGGCGCTGATCTCGCGCCGGAGCGGCGTGTCGGTGGCCGTCGGGTCCGACCGACCGGCGGCCGTGCGACTGCTCGAGGGGGACTGCGACGTGATCCTCTCCGATGACGGCCTGCAGCACTACGCGCTCGAGCGCGATGCCGAGGTCATCGTGGTGGACGGCCGGCGCGGGCTCGGCAACGCGCGGCGCCTGCCCGCGGGGCCCCTTCGGGAGGCGCCCACGCGGCTCGCGGAGGCCGGCGCAGTGGTGATCAACGACGAGGGTTTCCAGTATCCGGGCAGCCTGCGCATGCGCATGGAGCCGATACGGTTCGTCAACGTCGTCTCCGGCGACTGCCTGCCCGTCGAGGCTTTCAGCGGGCAGCGGGCGCATGCGATCGCCGCCATCGGGCACCCGGAGCGGTTTTTCGGGCTGCTGCGCGGTCTCAGTATCGACGTCGATGCGCGCGCGCTGCCGGACCATGCCGTGCCCAGCGCGGCCCAGTTGAGCTTCGGCGATGGCCTGCCGGTGCTGATGACGGAGAAAGATGCCGTAAAATGCGCGGGGATCGCCGGCCCCGCGCACTGGTATCTCGAGGTCGGCGCCGCCTTCAGCCCGGCCGATGCCGAGCGGCTGCTGGCGGTCGTCGAAGATGCCTGCCGGCGCCGCACCCCGCGAGACTAGGAGTTTTCATTGGATACCAAGCTGCTCGACATTCTCGCCTGCCCGGTCTGCAAGGGGCCGCTGGTGCATTCGCGCGACACGCGCGAGCTGATCTGCCGGGCCGACCGGCTCGCATACCCGATTCGCGAGGGAGTGCCCGTCATGCTCGAGGAGGAGACGCGGCAGCTGTCGTCAGACGACCCCTTGCTGGCGCGCTGAAGCCATGTTCCGCGCGGTGATTCCGGCGCGCTACGCCTCCACCCGGTTGCCGGGCAAGCCGCTGGTGGATATCGGTGGCCGGCCGATGATCCAGCATGTCCACGAGCGCGTCGTCGCATCTGGCGCCGCCGAGGTGATCATCGCGACGGACGACGTCCGGATCGAGCAGGCCTGCGCGGCGTTCGGGGCCGAGGTGCAGATGACCTCGGCCTCGCACGTGTCCGGAACGGATCGCCTCGCCGAGGTCGCGGCGCGCCGCGGCTGGCACGACGCCGACGTGGTGGTCAACGTGCAGGGAGACGAACCCCTGCTGCCGCCGGCGCTGGTCCGGCAGGCCGCGGCCTTGCTGCGCGCCGATCCCGGCGCCGACATCGCGACCCTGGGCACGCCCATACAGGCCCTCGAGGAATTCCTGGATCCGGCCGTGGTGAAGCTGGTGCGACGCGCGGACGGCCGCGCGCTGTATTTCAGCCGCGCGCCCATTCCCTGGCACCGTGACGGCGCCTCCGGCGGGGTGGCGACGCAGACGGACTTCTCCGGCGCCTGGCGACACCTGGGGCTCTACGCCTACCGCGTGGGCGCGCTCAAGCGCCTGGCTGCAGCGCCGCCGGCGCCGCTGGAACTGGCCGAGAAACTGGAGCAGTTGCGGGCGCTGCACCTCGGCATGGCGATCGTGGTGGGCGAGGCCCTCGAGCGGCCGGGTCCTGGCGTGGACACACCGGCGGATCTCGAACGCGTGCGATCCTTGCTGGGCGGACGTTCGTGAGAAATTCACGTGCTCCGGTGGAGCCCTTCCACGCCGTTGCGATCAACCGCCTGGCGCACGAACTTGCCCGCCATGGTCGCGACGTCATCCACATGGAGGTCGGCCAGCCGTCCGCCGGGGCACCCGAGGCCGCGCTGCAGGCCGCCGAGCGGGCCATGCGCTCAGACAAGCTGGGGTACTGGGAGAGCGGGGCGCTCAAGGAACGCATCGCGCGGCACTATCTGGACTGGTACGGGGTCGAGGTCGAGCCCAAGCGTGTAATCCTGACGCCAGGGGCCTCGGGGGCGCTGCTGCTCGCCTTCGCCGTTCTGCTGGATGCCGGCGACCCGGTCGCGATGGGGCGACCGGGCTATCCGGCCTACCGCAACGTCCTGAACGCGCTCGGCATGCAGCCGGTCGAACTGCCCTGCGGAGCCGAAAGCCGCTTCCAGCCGACGGCGGCCATGGTCGAGGCGCTCGACCCGGCCCCGGCCGCGCTGATCGTCGCGAGCCCGGCCAACCCGACCGGCACCATGCTCGACCGGGGCGAGCTGGCGGCGCTGATCGACGTCTGCCGGCGCCGGTCGGTCACCTTGATCTCCGATGAGATCTACCACGGCATCACTTACGGGCCGACCGCGGTATCCGCACTCGAGATCGACCCGTCGGCGATCATCATCAACAGCTTCTCGAAGTACTGGTGCATGACCGGCTGGCGGCTGGGCTGGATGATCGCGCCCGGAGGACTGGTCGAGCGGATGAACAGCTACTCGGGCAACATCTTCCTGACGCCGTCGGCGCTCTCGCAGCACGCGGCGCTGGCTGCGATGGACGCCGACGAGGAGTTGTCGCGTCATCTCGAGACCTACGCGGCGAACCGGCGCCTGGTGATGGACGAATTTCGTCGCCTGGGCATCACCGACATGGCCCCGGCGGATGGCGCCTTCTACGTCTATGCCGACGTCGGTCACCTGACCGACGATTCGCTGGGCTTCTGCAAGCAACTGCTTGCCGATACCGGCGTGGCGTTCAATACCGGACTCGACTTCGACCCGGTGGGCGGCCACAGGACGATTCGCATTTCCTTTGCCGTGTCGCGCGCAGAGACGGCCGAGGCGATGAAGCGCTTCAGCGCATGGCTCGAGGCGCGGTAGTATTCAGGCAGGACCGGCGGCACGAGGCACGAGCGTGGCACACCAGATCCTGTTCGTCTGCACGGGCAACATCTGTCGCTCGCCGACGGCCGAAGCCGTGTTCCGGGACGTCGTGCTGCGCGAGGGCCAGGGACTCGACATCCGGATCGACTCGGCCGGCACCCACGCCTACCACGTGGGCGAGCCGCCGGACAGCCGCGCCATCGAGGCGGCGCGCAGGCGCGGCATCGCCATGCAGCACCTTCGGGCGCGTGTCGTGACACGCGAGGACTTCCTGCGGTTCGACCTGGTGCTGGCGATGGACGAGGACAACGTCGCGCACCTCGAACGACTTGCGCCCGCCGGCCACCGTGAGCGCATCGGCTTGTTCCTCGATTACGCACCGGAGGCCGGGACGCGGGAGGTCCCCGATCCCTACTATGGCGGCGAGGCCGGCTTCGAACAGGTGCTCGACCTGGTCGAGGAGGCCGCGCGCGGGCTGCTGGCCGCGCTGCGACAGAAGCGGTGAAGAGGTGCCTGGCACCGAAGCGGTGAAGAGGTGCCTGGCACCGAAGCGGTGCCAGGCACCTTAGACGGTCGTCGGCTGCTGGCCCCTGGGGCCAGCAGCCTCAAATCATCATTCCTTCGGGCCGAAGTGGACGCTGTCG
>DATHZW010000071.1:0-3253 GCA_035458405.1 Steroidobacteraceae bacterium
AGCGCCATCTGGTCGAGGAAACCGCCCACTTCAGCCGCCCTGCCCCGCGCCGAAGTCCGACAGCGCGTCGAGGACGCGCGCGGCGCGCCCGTCGTCGATGGCCGCGGCCGCCGCGGCCGCCGCCGATAGCGGATCGGGCGCCATGCCGGTCACTTCCAGCACGAGCGCGGCGCCCATGACCAGCGCGTCGCGGTGCGCGCCGACCTCCTGCCCACGCAATACCTGTGCCAGCTTCGCGGCGTTATGGGCCGCGTCCGCGCCGCGCAGTTCCTCCGGGCGGCACACCGGCAGCCCGAAGTCGCCCGCCTCGCGCCGGTGCCGCGTGACGCTGCCCGGACGCACGTCGAAGAGGACGAATGGAGCCGCCGGCGTCGGCTCGTCCCAGCCGGTCTCGCCGTGCACGACGAACATGCGCTCCACCGGCATGCCGGCCAGCGTGTCCGCCATGAGCGCGGCGATGTCCAGGCTCCAGGCGCCGATCACGGCGTAGGGCGCCTCCGCCGGGTTGGTCAGCGGCCCCAGCAGGTTGAACACCGTGCGAATGCCCAGCGCCGCGCGCACCGGAGCGATCGCCTTCATCGCCGGGTGATAGTGCGGCGCGAACAGGAAGGTGAAGCCTGTCGCTTCCAGGCAGGCGCCCGCCGCCGTCTCGTCGAGCGGCAGCTTCAGGCCGAGGTGCTCGAGCACGTCGGCGCTGCCCGAGCGCGAGGACACGGAGCGGTTGCCATGCTTGACGATGCGCACGCCGGCCGCCGCGGCGAGCAGCGCCGTGCCGGTGGACAGGTTGAAGGTGTGCGACCCGTCACCGCCGGTGCCGACGACGTCGACCACCGGCGCGCCCGGCGGGATCCGCGGGTGCCGCGCGAGGGAACGCATGCCGCGCGCGAAGCCGCGCACCTCGTCGGCGCAGACGCCCTTGGCCCGCAGTGCCGCCAGCAGGGCGCCGGCCATGGGCGGCGCCATCTCCGGGTCGGTGAGCGCGACCAGCAGCTCGAACGATTCCTGCTCGGACAGGTCGCCGCTCCCGAGCAGCGTCTCCAGCGTTTCCCTGAGCGGTCTGGCCATCAGCCCACCTCCGCGAGCGGCGTCGCCGGCCGCAGGAAATTGCCCATCAACCTGGGCCCGTCGGGCGTCAGGATGCTCTCCGGATGGAACTGCACCCCCTCGACCGCCAGCTCCCGGTGCCGGACGCCCATGATTTCTCCCTCGGGGGTCCAGGCGGTGACCTCGAGCGATGGCGGAATGGCGTCCCGCTCGGCGATCAGCGAATGATAGCGGCCGGCCTGGAAGGGGTTGGCAAGCCCCGCGAACACGCCGCGACCGTCATGGTGCACCAGCGAAATCTTGCCATGCATGAGCCGCCCCGCACGCACGACCTTGCCCCCGAAGACCTCTACCAGCGACTGGTGGCCAAGGCAGACGCCGAAGACCGGAATCCGGCCGGCGAAGGCCTCGATCATGCGCATCGACACGCCAGCGTCCGCCGGTTTGCCAGGTCCCGGCGAGATGCACAGGTGCGTGGCGCCGAGCGCCAGGGCCTCATCGACCGAGATCTCGTCGTTGCGGCGGACGATGACCTCGGCACCGTGCACGAGGAAAGCCTGCACCAGGTTGTAGGTGAAGGAGTCGTAGTTGTCGATCAACAGCAAGCGAGGCATCACAGGCCCTCCTCCGCCATCCTGAGCGCGCGCGCGAGCACCGCGCTCTTCGCCAGCACTTCCTCGTGCTCGGCCTCGGGCGAGCTGTCCGCCACGATCCCGGCACCCGCCTGGTAGACGTAGCGATCGCCCGAGAACACCAGCGTGCGGATGGTTATCGCCTGGTCCATGTCGCCGCCGTGGCCGAAGTAGCCGACCGTGCCACCGTAGAGGCCGCGGCGCACCGGCTCGAGCTCATCGATGATTTCCATGGCGCGGACCTTGGGCGCGCCGACCAGCGTGCCCGCCGGGAATGCCGCCGCGAACAGGTCGAACATGTCCCGCCCCGGCGCGAGTTCGCCGCTGACGCCGCTGACGATGTGCATGACGTGGCTGTAGCGTTCGATGACGCGATAGGGATCGACATGGACCGAGCCGGCCGCGGCAACCCGTCCCAGGTCGTTGCGCGCCAGGTCCACCAGCATGACGTGCTCCGCGTTTTCCTTCGCGTCCGCCAGCAATTCGTGCCCGCGGGCAAGGTCGACCTCGCCGTCGTCGGCCCGCGGCCGGGTGCCCGCGATGGGCCGCAACTGCGCGCGCCCGCCGTTGAGCTTCACCAGCGCCTCCGGCGAGGAGCCGACCACGGTCAGGTCCCCCAGGTCGCAGTAGTACATGTAGGGCGACGGATTGAGCAGCCTCAGCGCGCGATAGGCCTCGAACGGGTCGAGCTCGCACTGGCCCATGAACCGCACCGAGAGCACCAGCTGGTAGACGTCGCCCGCGGCGATGTATTCCTTGGTGCGCCCGACCCCGGACAGGAACTCGTCCCGGCTCAGGCTCGGCGTCGGCGGGGCGATGCGGATGCGTTTCCTGCGTGACGGAACGGGGCCGCGCAGCGCGCGGATGATCTCGGCGCGCAACAGCTGCCGCTCGGACTCGGGGCCCGCGTGCAGCAGCGCCATGCCGCGGGTCACGTGATCGAACACCAGGAAGGACCTGGGCGCCAGGTAGCAGGCATCCGGCACCGGCAGGTCCGGCCGCGCGTGGCTGGGCAGTCGCTCGAAGAAGCGCACCAGGTCGTAGGACGACACCCCGACCAGGCCGCCGGCGAGGGGGACGCCGGCCACCTGGGGCAGCGGTCGCGGCGCGGCCTTGAGCGCGGCGCGCAGTTCAACCAGCAACTCGTCGCGGCTGGCGGGGACCGGCCGCAGGGAACCGCCGACCTTGAGGCCCGAACGGTCGAGCCGCACCTCGAGGCAATCCCCGAAGCCGATGAACGAGTAGCGGGCCAGCCGCTCTCCCCCTTCGACGCTTTCCAGCAGGAAACGGGGCTTGAACGGCTCCAGCTTGAGGTAAGCGGAGACCGGCGTGTCGAGGTCGGCGGCAATGTCGAAAGGCGCTTTCATGAGCTCCTCGTGTCACCGGCAGCGGGGAGCGGACGAAAAAAAACCACCCCCGGCACCTGCTCGGAGATGGATCGGGTTCGTATCGAGAAAACGGTTACGCGCCCGGCGACCACTCCGAAGAGCAGCGCCACCACCAGCGGATCGTCGCAGGCCGTGTCGGGCGGGTGTTCATTGCATTGCAGTATGGCGGGGCCCTCGGCAGACGGTCAA
>DATHZW010000072.1:0-7920 GCA_035458405.1 Steroidobacteraceae bacterium
CAGTGATTGCAGACCGCCGGATCGCCGAGGGCGCGACAGCAGCGGTACTCGCCGCTGCCATCCACGACGTACCACAGGCCGCGCGGTCCGGAACCGCGGCCCGGGCGCAGCCGCTCCATTGCCGGCAGGGAATTCATGACCGGGAGGCCGACACGCTTGCAGTCGGCCAGCGTGTCCAGGACCGAATTGCGGGTCTGCTCGTCCAGCAACAGTTCGTCCTGCCCGTAATAGGGCGTGTGCAGGTTGAACATCACGGGGACGCCCGGCAGCGCTTCGCGAACGAGTTCCAGGAAGGGGAGTATGTCCTGGTGATTCGCGCTGTTGACCGTGAACAGCATGGCTTTCCTCGTCGCGCAGTCCCTGGCGTGATCCAGGACCTGGTCGAGGTTCGAGCCGCGCAGCGCGAAGTTGGTCTCGTGCAGCCCGTCGGCACTGACCCAGACGAAGTCGGCCGGCGCGTCGAGCGGCAGGGTGCCGTTGCTGTAGATGTGCACGCGCAGGTAGCCGAGGCGCCGGGCAAGGCCGACGACATCGGCCAGCCGCAGCTCGCCATCCCGCCACAGGAAGGGCTCGCCGCCCTCCAGGTACAGCAGCCGCGCCCCGCGGTCGTGGAAACGGCGCAGTGTCGCGGCGATCTGCGCCAGGGGCATGTGCGGCGCGTGGGCGCTCCAGACCCGGCAGTGGCGGCAGCGGAGGTTGCAGCGATCCGTGACCGCCAGTCCCAGCACGAATGGGCGGTCGCGTCGAACCACCGCGAAGTCGAACGCGAAGCGGGCGCTCGACCAGGCCCGGGAAAGGCCGTCCATCGCCTTCCTCCTTCCAGGTGCCCCAGTTCGAGGCTACGCTCGCCGGCGGCGACCGGCGTACGCATTTGCGTCAGTAGATGCGGATGTTGCGGTGCGGAAACGACTCGCCGTATGCTGCCGGCAAGGTCATTTATCCATGCGTCTCAACAAGTTCATCAGCGAGACCGGCATGTGCTCGCGACGCGAGGCCGATGCCTGGATCGACGCGGGGCGAGTCACGATCAACGGCGAGCCTGCGGCGCTCGGCACGCAGGTGGAGGAGGGCGATGAGGTCTGCGTCGACGGCCGGCCGGTCGGGGCACCGAAGCGTCATGTGTACATCGCGCTCAACAAGCCCGTCGGGATCACCTGCACGACGGAACGGCGGGTGCGCGGGAACATCGTCGATTTCGTCGGGCACCGCGAGCGCATCTTCCCGATCGGGCGGCTCGACAAGGACTCCGAAGGCCTGATCCTGCTCACCAACAACGGCGACATCGTCAACGAGATCCTGCGCTCGGAGAATGAGCACGAGAAGGAGTACCTGGTCGAGGTCGACCGGCCGCTGACCGGGGAGTTCCTGCGGGCGATGGCGGCGGGTGTCCCGATCCTCGACACCGTCACCAAGCCGTGCCGGGTGGACCGGCTCGGGCGCAACAGCTTCCGCATCGTGCTGACCCAGGGGCTCAACCGGCAGATCCGCAGGATGTGCGAGCATTTCGGCTACCGGGTGCGCAGGCTCCGCCGGGTCAGGGTCATCAACGTGACGCTCGACGGGATCGCCGTCGGCAGGTGGCGCAACCTGCGCCGCCAGGAGCTGGAGGGGCTGCTGCCCGGGCGGACCGACTGGTAAGCCGGGGCGGGGTTCTCAGCTCGCGGGACGGAAATCCACGCGCTGCTCGGCCGGGATGCAGAAGATCTCGACCGGTGAGGCGCGGCCGCGCAGTTGCAGCGCCGGCAACTCGATCAGCGGCACGCTGTGGCCGTGATCGTCCAGCGAACGTTTCACGACGCTCGAGAACAGCGCTTCGCCGGCGCGCGCCCGCTGGCTGAGTCGCGAGGCGACGTTGACGGTGTCGCCGATGATCGTGTAGTTCATGTAGGCGGGAGAGCCGACGTTTCCGGCGATGACTTCGCCCGCGTTGATGCCGATCCCGAGCCCGGTCGCGATGCCGAGGCGGCGCTTCCAGTCGGCGGCCAGTCCTGTGAAGCCGGCCAGCATCTCGCGCGCCGTGTCCACCGCGCGCTCGGGGGCGTCCAGTTGCTCCTTCGGGACGCCAAAGCCGACCATGAGGCCGTCTCCGGCCATGTTGAACACGGTGCCGCCGTGGCCGACGGTGATGTCGGTCAGCAGCTCGAAATATTCGTTCAGCAACGGGACCACTTCCGTCGGACTCAGCTGCTCGGAGATGCTCGTGAAGCCGCGCATGTCGGCGAACATCACCGCGCTCCACACACGGGTGTAGCCAGGCTGCTCGCCGGCCCTGGAGGCGGCCGTGCAGCGGCAGGAGCCTATCTGGTGGAGCTCGATGAGGTTGCCGGCCGGGTCCTTCAGGAATACCTGCTCGGAGCCGGGGCCGACGACGCCCTGCAGGAGCCGGTAGTCGATCCCGAGGCGCTCGAGTTCGGCGCGCGCCTCGGTGATGTCCTCGACGGCGAAAGCGACGTGGGGCGACGAGGGATCGATGCCCATCCCGAGGTCCATGAGCGCGCCCTCGGCGCCCATCAGGTGAACCTGCGCGTGCGAGCCGGCGTTGATCCAGTGTCCCGGCACCCCGCTGATGGACGGGCGCCCGGTGTCGGCCGCCAGCCCGAGCACCTGCTCATAGAACTCACGCGCACGGTCGGCGGCCTGCTGGGTCGCGGCAACGCGGATCGCGTGATGATGAAGTTCCAGGACCTTGATCGGCATCTCTGTAGGCTCCAGTGGCTGCTTCCGGTTCCCCGCGGCGGGTCTGCCGCAGGGCTGAAGGTCTGGCGGGCACTTTACCCCGGCCTTGGCCGGCGTGGGCCCGTTTCTACGTAATAGCCCCAATTCGAGCCGGAGTTCGCCGCGAGAAAGTGGCCGTGGAGTGGACATGGAGATCGACAGATGAACCGACTGCCTATCCTTCTGGCGGCCGCGGCGGCCGTGGGCGCGGTGACGCTCGGCGGCTGTGCCAAGCCCGAACCGCAGGTGAGCTTCGCCAAGGACGTGCAGCCCCTGCTGAAGGAACGCTGCGGCAGCTGCCATGCGCCCGGCCTGGCCGGCTACGAGGCGAGCGGCCTCAGCGTGGAGAACTACGAGGTCCTGATGAAGGGCACCAAGTACGGTCCGGTCGTGATACCAGGCGACCCCTTGTCCAGCACACTGACGATGCTGGTGGAAGGCCGCGCGGACCCGTCCATCCGCATGCCGCACGGCGACGAGCCCCTGCCGGCCGCCGAGCAGAAAGTCCTGCGCGACTGGGTCGCCCAGGGAGCAACAAACAACTGACCCGCATCAGCCCGCCCGCGCCGGTCCGGCGCGGGCGGTTGGCCCGTCGAATCAGTTCCCAGCGGGGTCCTGCTGTGGCGCCGGCACCGGGAAGCCGCGCTTGCGCAGCAGCGGTTCGACCGCCGCGTCGTGGCCACGGAAAGCGCGGTAGCTCACGTCCGGATCCACCGAGTTGCCGACCGACAGCACATTGTCCCTGAGGCGCGCGGCCACGGTCGTGTCCCAGGGGCTGCCGGCCTCCTGGAAGGCTTCCCAGGTGTCCGCCACCAGCTTGTCGGCCCACAGGTAGCTGTAGTAGCCCGCGGAGTAGCTGTCGCCCGAGAAGATGTGCATGAACTGCGGCGTGCGGTGGCGCATCACGATCTCGCGAGGCATGCCGAGTTCGGTCAGGGTCCGGCGCTCGAAGGCATCCGGTTCGATCGGCGTGGCGCCCGCCAGGTGCAGCTTCATGTCCATCAGGGCCGCCGACAGGAACTCGACGGTTGCAAAGCCCTGGTTGAAGGTCTCGGCCTGCCGGATCCGCTCGATGAGAGCCGCGGGCATCGGCTCGCCGGTCTTGTAGTGCCGGGCAAAGCGATCCAGCACTTCGGGCGTCGACAGCCAGTGCTCCATCAACTGCGAGGGCAGCTCGACGTAGTCGCGGACGACCCGGGTGCCCGACACCGACGGATAGTTGACGTTCGAGAGCAGCCCATGGATCGCGTGGCCGAACTCGTGGAACAGCGTGGTCGCGTCGGTCCAGCCGATCAGCACCGGCTCGCCCGCGGGCGGCTCGATGAAGTTCAGGTTGTTGGAAACGATGACCGGGATGTCGGTGTCGAATCGTTCCTGTGCCTGGTAAGCGTTCATCCAGGCGCCCGAACGCTTGCCGTTCCGGGCATAGGGGTCGAAGTAGAAGAGGCCGATGTGCTTCCCGTCGCCATCGCTGACCTCCCAGACGCGCATGTCCGGGTGATAGACCGGGACCGCGTCCGCCGCCACCGCAACGAACTGCAGCCCGTAGAGCTGGCCGGCCGTCCAGAACATGGACTCACGCATCGAGTCCAGTTGCAGGTACGGCTTGATTTCATTTTCGTCGAGGTCGTAGCGGGCCTTGCGGACCTTCTCGGCGTAGTACCGGTAGTCCCAGGGCTCGATGGCGACGCCGGCGCCTTCCGCGTCGGCGATCGCCTGCATGTCGGCGATTTCCTCGCGGACCCGCGCCACGGCGGGCGTCCAGACCGCCTCCATCAGCTCCAGCGTCCGCTCGGGAGTCCTGGCCATCGTGTTCTGCAGGCGCCAGTGGGCGTGAGTCTCGAAGCCGAGCAGTTTCGCGCGCTGGGCGCGCAGCGCCAGGACCTCGGTGATGATGGCGTTGTTGTCGTGGGTGTCGCCCTCGTCGCCCCGATTGACGAAGCTGTCGAAGACCCTGCGCCTCAGGTCGCGGCGTGTCGAGTAGGTCAGGAAGGGTTCGACGCTCGAGCGCGTATTCAACACGACCCACTTGCCCGGCATGTCGCGTTCCGCCGCCGCCGACGCGGCGCTGGTGAGGAAGCCGTCCGGCAGCCCGGCGAGGTCCGCCTCGCTTTCCAGCACCACGTAATTGTGTTCCTCGTCGGACAGCACGTTCTGGCTGAAGTTGGTAAACAGCGTGGCCAGGCGCTGGTTGATCGCGGCGACCTGTTTCTTTTCCTCGGGTCCGAGCCGCGCCCCCGCCAGTACCAGGTTGGTGTAGCGCAGCCAGATAACGCGTTGCTGCTCCGCCGTCAGCCGGGCCTTGTCGGGCGAGTTGTAGAGGGCCTCGATGCGCCTGAACAGCGGTTCGTTCTGGACGATCCGGTCCCTGTGTGCTGCCAGGCGCGGCGCCATCCGGCGTTCCAGTGCCTGGAACTCCTGCGTGCTCAGGCTGGAGCTGTAGACGCCGTAAATCGTGCCGACGCGGTCCAGGCTGCGGCCCGCGCGCTCGAGCGCCGCGATGGTGTTGTCGAAGGTCGGGGCTTCCGGGCTGGTCGCGATCGCGTCGATTTCCGCCAGTTCGCTTGCCATGGCGGCCTCCAGGGCCGGCTCCAGCAGACTGACGCTGGCCAGGTCAAACGGCGGGACGCCGCCGTAAGGGCCGGTCCAGGGCGCGAGGAGCGGGTTCGGCGTCTTGGCAGCCAACTGCATGGTTTGGTCCGTCTTGGTGGGCGCTGTGCAGGCGGCGAGCGCAATCGCGGCCGCCATGAGCGCGAAGGGCGAAGTATGTCGCATCGTGAAGGCTCCGGCAGCATCCGTCGGGAACGAATGAACACCGGCCCCGTCGCCGGGGCCATTTTCAGGCGCCGATTATCCGGCAGGAGGGCCGGTTCGACGTGCCGGTTTTTGCGTACATTCGGGTCAGCCGTGCCCTGCCGGCGGCCTGTCAGGGCTTGAGGGCCCGGTAGAGGAAAGGCAGGCTGACGTCCATCCGGTAGTCGATGTCCGAGTGGTTGTCGTCGAATTCCTCGTAGCGGTGTCGGATGCCGGCCCCGGCCAGCCGGCGCGACAGGATTCGAGCGCCGTAGTGAATGTGGTACTGGTCCTTCGATCCGCAATCGATGTAGATGCCCTTCAGCGTGCGCAGGTCGCGCGCATGCGCCTTCACCAGGTTGATCGGGTCGTGCTGCAGCCAGCGCTTCCAGCGCGACTCGATCAACTCTCCCGATTCCAGGTTGAACGGGACGCGAAATCCCAGCGGCGCCCTGGGATCCGGGTCGTAGGTGGCCGCCATGCAGAGGTTCATGATCGCATGGGTCTCGGCCGACGACAGCTTGGGCCTTGCCCAGACGGCCTCGAGGAAGCGTCGAACCCGGCCGACGTCGCGGCCGTCGCCGAGTCCGGCCGCCGCCCGCGCCGCGTTGTAGGCGCCCTCGCGCCGCGCGGGCTTGCGGTACTTGTCCAGCTCGTTGAGGGTGTTCGGCCAGTCGCTGCGGTAGACGAAGTCGAAGTAGGCGTCGCCGGAGTGATCGGCGATGGCGCCCCAGTACTTGGCGTACTTCATGCCGTGGATGATGGCGCCGTAGCCGCCCGAGGACTTGCCGAAACAGCCTCGATGCTCGCGTGAGGCCAGCGTGCGGAACTCGCGGTCGACGAAGGGGATGATTTCCCGGGTCAGGTAGTCGGCATAGCGGCCGATGGCGGAGGAGTTGACGTACTGGTTGCCGCCGAGTCGCGTGAAGCAGTCGGGAAACACCAGTATTGTCGCTCCCATCCTGCGCTCATGCACCAGGCGCGCCGCGCGCTCGGCCAGGTTCTCGCTGAAGGGCTTCCAGCCCAGGTGCGACAGGCCCGAGCCCGTGAACCCGACCAGGTCGTACAGGGCCGGGAAGCGGCGATTGGCGTGACGACCCCCGGAATCGTACTGGGGCGGCAGCCACACGGCGACCTTGCGGTCATGGGGATCGCCGAGGGGGTTGTCCCTCAGGATCCGGGAAACGTGCTCGAGTACCACGATCGTACCCGGGGACCTGACCGTGTGCCGCAATGCCACATCTACCTCCCGCCTCGGCGCCGTCGTCGATTCGCCGGGCCCGGCCGCCCCCTGGCGCAATCCTCGCGGCCCGTCCGTGTCCATGGATTATTCACCAGCGGTCGATCCCGATCCAGCGAAGCCGGGAAACTGCGGGCGGGCGCCTGTCGTGAACGGGACCGGCCCCGGGCCGCGGCGATACGTGGTAATCGAAGTGCGCTGCCAGTATATGTGTCGTATTCTGCGCCGGAGTGAACGCGCACCCGGGAGCATCGGCCTGCCCGCCGGGGCGGCAAAGGAGGGGAACCCATGACCGCCAAACGAAAGCTTGCGTCCGCATTGCCCGGGACCTCGGGCCTGGCACTCTGCCTGGCCTTCGGCCTCTGGTCCGGGACGGCGGCCGCCAACTCCTGCGTGAGCTGTCACAGTTCCCCGGAGTTCTTTGCGAAGTATCCGTCGCTGGACGCCTACTACAAGAAGTGGGTCGATTCGACCCATGCGCAGGCGGGCGTGACCTGCAACAACTGTCACGGCGGCAAGCCCAACGAGGCCAGCCAGGCCGCCGCACACCAGGGGGTGCTTCCCGTCAGCGACCCCAACAGCCGCCTGTTCTTCAGGAACCAGCCCCAGACCTGCGGGCGCTGTCACTCGGAGAAGCTCGAACAGTTCCGTCTGAGCAAGCACTACCGCGCGCTGCAGGGGACAAGGGTCGCGCCGACGTGCACGACCTGCCATCCCGCCATGAGCAGCCGGCCGAGCTACCGGGTCATCGTGTTGAACGCCTGCCGGAACTGCCATGCCGAGGGTAACAAGGCGGGGCTGCCGGCGATCGGGGACAAGGCCGAGCACGCGCTGCACCAGCTGAACGTTGCGAGCGGGTTCCTCGGCTGGAGCACCATCCACTTCGAGTCCCTGGGATGGCCGGGCGACTCACGGGAGACGGTCGCAAGGCTGGCGGACGACTATCAGGGTGCGGTAAACCGGGTGCACCGCTTCGATCTGGACAAGACCGAGGCGGAGGCCAGCGACATCCTGGCCCGGCTCCAGGCCATCTTTGCGGAGGCGAAGAAGTCGGCGGAAAAGAGCGCCCATCCGGCAGGCGCCCCGCCCTGACCCGCAGCGATCGCGGGGCAGACGGACGGTTCGGAGAAAGAGCGGATTCCTGGATGTGGCCGGGGCGGCGGTGCGTTGGC
>DATHZW010000073.1:0-3229 GCA_035458405.1 Steroidobacteraceae bacterium
CGCTGCGGCAGCCGGTCAGCGCGAGCGTGCGGTCGAACTCGTCGCGCAGGATCTCCAGCGCCCGGGCCGCCCCCGCCTGTCCGCCGGCGCCGAGGCCATAGACCGGCGCGCGACCGAGGGCCACCGCCGCGGCGCCAAGCGCCACCGCCTTGGCGATGTCCGAGCCGCGGCGCACGCCGCCATCCACGATCACCGTCGTCCGGCCGCCGACGGCGGCGGCGACTTCGGGCAGCGCATCCATGCCGCTGATCGCGCGGTCGAGCTGCCGTCCGCCGTGATTCGAAAGCCACACGCCGTCGACGCCCAGCCCGACGGCACGCTCGGCGTCGTCGGCCCGCAGCACGCCCTTCAGCAGCAGCTTGCCCTGCCAACGATCGCGAAACCGCGCCAGGTCGTCCCAGTTCAGCGAAGGGTCGAACATCCCGTGGCCGACGAAGGCGTTGACGTTCGCGCCGGGTCCCAGCTCGCGTTCCACGTTGACGAAGCGCGGCTTGTTGCGGGCCACGGTCAGCACCCACCAGGGGTGCATCAGGATGTTCAGCTTGGTGGACAGCGGGAACTCCTGCTTCGGCAGCAGGCCGCTCCTGAAATCGCGCTCGCGCTTGCCGGCGGTCGGGAAGTCGCTGGTGATGATGATGGCCTCGCAACCGGCCTCCGCGGCGCGGTCGATCAGGCGGTCGCTGATCTGGCGCTCGCGGAATACGTAGGCTTGCAGCCATAGCCGGCCACCGGTCGCCTCGACCAGGTCCTCGATGTAGCTCATCGACACCGTCGACATGGCGAATGGCAGGCCGGCGGCCGCCGCGGCCCGGGCGACGGCCATGTCGCCGTCCGGCCACTGCAGGCCGTTCAGTCCCGTCGGCCCGACGACGGCCGGGAACGCGGCCGGCTGGCCGAGGATCGTCGTCGAGGCGTCGCGCCTGGACACGTCGACGAGCGTGCGTGGCCGGAAGCGCAGGCGCTCGAAGGAAGCCCGGTTGCCGGCGAGCGTCGCCTCGTCCTCCGAGCCGCCGTCCACGTAGTCGAAGGCGAATCGCGGCAGTCGCCGGCGGGCAATCTTGCGCAATTCGTCGATGTTCAGGGCTGCTGCGATCTTCCTGCTCATGCCACCTTCCCCGCGATGCGTCCGCCAAAAACGCAGCCGCCGAGGAAAGTTCCCTCCAGCCCGCGCTTGCCGTTCATCCCACCGCCGCCGAAACCGGCGGCCTCGCCCGCCGCGAACAGGCCCGGCACGGGCCGGCCGCGCCGGTCCAGCACCCGCGACTCGAGGTCGGTCTGCAGGCCGCCCATGCTCTTGCGGCTGATGATGAATTCCCGGATCGCGACCAGCGGCCCGGCCTTGCGCTCCAGGATGGGCTGGAACTTGCAGGTCCGCAGCCGGTCGCCGGTCCAGCGCCGCGCAAACTCGATGCGTCGCAACTGCTCGTCGTTGTGGAAGCGCGGCCCGAGGGCTATCCGCTGGTCGTAGCGCGTGGCCGCCTCGGTCACCGCGTCGAGATCGACCGAGCCGTCGCCGACGAGGTCGTTCATGCGTTCCACCAGTTCCGGCAGCGTGTCGGCGATCACCACGTCTTCGCAGTTGGCGGTGAGTTCGTCGTACAGCCAGCGGTTGCCGAACAGCAGGTCGCGGGCCACCCGCAGGCGCTTCTGCTCGCGGAAGGCGGGGTTGAATTCGGCGCCGGAGATGGCGAGCTCCTTCAGCGCGATCTTGCGGTTGAGCAGCTGCCAGGAGTAGGCGCGGTCCTGCCGGCAGACCTGGGCCACGAGGTCGTGGGTGTCGTAGCCGGTCACCAGTGGCATCGGGCCGATGCGCTCGCCGCGCCAGTTCAGCCACAGCGCGGACTTCGGCGGGACCAGCGACAGCCCGTGGCCGGGCTTGCGCGGCCGCCAGTGCCGCACCCCGGCGGCGTAGTTCCACTGCCAGTCGAGGTGCGTGACGGACGCGCCGATGCGCTGCGCGGCGTCGTGCAGGCGGCCGTCGGCAAACTTGTGCGAGCCGTTGAGGATGACCTCCGGCGGCCGGCTCCAGTCGGCGTGCCAGTTGGCGCGCACGCGGTCGATGTCGCCGTTGATGCCGCCGGCGGCGACGATCACCGCTTCGGCAGTGACCTCGAACTCCTCGCCCGAGGACTCGACGACGCCGCGGCAGCCGCTCACCCGGCCGTCGGTCGTGACCAGCGTGTCGACGCGATGGCCGTAGCGGCACTGCAGCAGGTCGCGGGCCGGGTGGGCCAGCAGGTGCCGGGCGAGGGTGGTTGCCAGCACGTGTCCGGTTCCCCAGACGATGTGCCAGCGCGGCACCGAGTTGCCCGGGACGTGCAGGCCGCGCTCGACCCACATCGGCATGGGCATGAACTCCACGTCATGCTCGCGCAGCCAGTCGTAGACTTCCGGCACGCTGCGCTCGACGTAGGCCTCCGCCCAGGCGCGCGGCCAGCGATCTTCCGGGCCGAACTCCCCGAAGGACAGCCAGTCGGCGAGGCCGAGGGAGGTGCTGTCGTGGATGCCGTACTTGCGCTGCAGCGGCGTGCCGGCGAACCAGAGGCCGCCGAAGCTCTCCTTGGCCAGGCCGCCAAGGTTCTCCTCCCCATCGCGGTCGAGCAACAGCACGCGCCGCCCGCGGTTGAGAAGCTCGTAGGCTGCGACGATGCCGGCGATGCCGGCACCGACGACAACGACGTCCGTCTGGTCGCGCACTTTGCGGTCTTCCCGGTTGATGTCCAGGTCGCAGCGCGGTCGTCGCGCGGCTCGTGACGTTACTTTACACTCGCCGGCGCACTCCCGGCACGCCTGCCGGGCGGGACCGATGGAGCAGCGATGACGATCTGGGTCGATGCCGACGCCTGCCCGAGGCCGATCAAGGAGATCCTGTTCCGCGCCGCCGAGCGGACCGGCGTGATGCTGACGCTGGTGGCGAATCACGCCATGGCCGTTCCAAAGCGACCGAACGTGAGGCTGGTGCAGGTCCGGGGAGGCTTCGACGTGGCGGACAACGAGATCATGGACCGCGTGGAGCAGGGCGACCTGGTCGTGACTGCCGACATCCCGCTGGCGGCCGACGTGATCGCCCGGGGCGGCGATGCCCTCAATCCCCGCGGCGAGATGTACTCGGCCGACACGATCCGCTCGGTGCTCAACATGCGCGACTTCATGGACACGATGCGATCCAGCGGGGTCGTGACCGGCGGCCCGCCGACACTCAGCCAGGCGGACACGCAGGCTTTCGCCA
>DATHZW010000074.1:0-2301 GCA_035458405.1 Steroidobacteraceae bacterium
CTTCAGCGCGAACAGGTCGGCCTCGAACTTCGGCAGCTGGCCCGTCCCCGTCAGCGTCTGGCGCGTCACCAGGTAGGGCACATAGGCCTCCGTGTAGCCATGCTCTGCCGTGTGCAGGTCGAGCATGAACTGCGCCAGCGCTCGATGCAGCCGCGCCACGGCGCCGCGCATCACGGCGAAGCGGGCCCCGGAGATCCGCGTCGCCGCCTCGAAGTCGAGCCCGCCGAGCTTCTCGCCGAGCGCGATATGGTCCAGCGGCGCGAAGTCCAGCTGCCGCGGCTCTCCCCAGCGGCGAAGCTCGACGTTGGCCGACTCGTCCCTGCCCTCGGGCACCGACTCATGGAGCAGGTTGGGGACGCCCAGCAGCAGCGCGTCGAGCGCCGCCTGCTCCGCCGCCAGCCCCTCGTCGGCGCGCTTGAGCTGGTCGCCGAGAGACTCCACTTCCGCCAGCAGCGGGGCGAGGTCCTGCCCCTGCGCCTTGGCCCGGCCGATCGCCTTCGAGCGGGTATTGCGCTCGTTGCGCAGGCGGTCGACCTCGACCTGCAGGGCCTTGCGGCGCTCCTCCAGCGCAACGAAGGCCTGCTTGTCGAAGGCGAAGCCACGCCGGGCCAGGTTGGCCACCACCGAGTCGAGATCGCTGCGCAGCAGCCTTGTATCCAGCACTGTCTATCTCCGGCCGTATCTGATCATGCAATCCATTGCCTGCCGACGCTCATCCCGGCCCAGGCACCCGTCAGGCACAGCAGCACGCTGGCCAGTACGTAGGCCCCGGCCCTGCCGTAGCCATGCTGCTCCATCAGCAGCAGCGTCTCCAGCGAAAAACTCGAGAAAGTGGTGAAACCGCCGAGCATGCCGACGATGACGAAGGCGCGCAGCAGTTCGCCCTGCTCGCCCTTCGCGGCCAGCAGCACCCACAACAGGCCGATCATCGTGCTGCCCAGGACGTTCACGCCGAGCGTCCCCCACGGGAAGGTGCGCGCGAGCCAGACATGGATGGCGGCGCCCGCCAGGTAACGGAGTACGCCGCCGAGCGCGCTGCCGAGCGCAATTGCGATGAGGGTCTGCACCACCGGAGCCCCTGGGACCCGTCCGCGCAGCGATGATCGTGCGCGAATCAGCCCTTCCTGTCCTTGTCGCGGCCCCTGTGCCGCTCCAGCGCTTCGCCGATCTTGATCTCGAGTCCGCGCGGGACGGGATGATAATAGATCCGGGGCTCGAAGGCGTCCGGGAAGTAGGTCTGGCCGGGAGCATGCGCGTCGGGCTCGTCGTGGGCGTAGCGATAGCCGGCGCCGTAGCCGAGGTCCTTCATCAGCCGCGTCGGCGCGTTGCGCAGGTGCAGCGGAACCTCGAGCGTGCCGTGGGCGCGCACGTCCTCCATCGCCTCGCCGTAGGCCTTGTAGACGGCGTTGCTCTTGGCGGCACAGGCCATGAAGACCACGGCCTGCGCGAGCGCCAGCTCGCCTTCCGGGCTGCCCAGCCGGTCGTACGTTTGCCAGGCCTCCAGTGCCAGCGTCAAGGCCCGCGGATCGGCGTTGCCGATGTCCTCAACCGCCATGCGCAGGATTCGCCGCGCCAGGTAGGCCGGATCGCAGCCGCCGTCGAGCATGCGGCAGAGCCAGTAGAGCGCAGCGTCGGGGTCGCTGCCGCGCACCGACTTGTGCAGCGCCGAGATCTGGTCGTAGAACTGCTCTCCGCGCTTGTCGAAGCGCCGCTGGCCGCCGGCGACGACGTCGAGCGAGGCCGCCAGGGTGATGACCGGCCCGTCCTCGTGCGGCACGGCCAGTTCCGCCGCGATCTCCAGCAGGTTGAGCGCGCGCCGCGCGTCGCCGTCGGCGGCCTCGGCAAACATCTTCAGCACGCCCTCCTCCGCACGCAGGTTCTCCCCGCCGAGGCCGCACACGGGATCGCGCAGCGCCCGCTCGAGCAACCCCAGCAGGTCCTCCGGCGCGATCGGCTTCAGCACGTAGACGCGCGCCCGCGACAGCAGCGCGGCGTTGACCTCGAACGACGGGTTTTCCGTGGTCGCGCCGACGAAGACGATCGTTCCGTCCTCGACGTAGGGCAGGAAGGTGTCCTGCTGCGACTTGTTGAATCGATGCACCTCGTCGAGGAACAGCACGGTCGGCCGGCCGGTCGACGCGCGCGACTGGCGCGCCGCCTCGACGATCTGCCGGATGTCCTTGACCCCGGCCAGCACGGCCGACAGCGATTCGAAACGGGCGTCGCAGGAGCGGGCCACGAGCCTGGCCAGGGTCGTCTTGCCGGTGCCGGGCGGGCCCCAGAGGATCATCGAGTGCGGCG
>DATHZW010000075.1:0-8522 GCA_035458405.1 Steroidobacteraceae bacterium
AAGCGCTGCCCGCACGCGGTCTGCGTCCGTCCCAGGATGAAACGCTACAAGGAAGTCTCGCAGCAGGTGTTCGCGGTCTTCGGCGAGTTCACCGACCAGGTGGAAGGGCTGTCGCTCGACGAGGCGTTCCTCGACGTGACCGCCAGCCGCGAGCTGTTCGGGACGCCGGTCGACATGGCGCGCGAGATCAAGCGACGCATCCGCGAACGGACCGGCGTCACCGCGTCGGTCGGCGTCTCCCACAACAAGCTCCTCGCGAAGCTCGCCTCGGAGATGGACAAGCCGGACGGCCTGACGGTGATCGGACCGGACGACGTGGAAGCGGTGCTCGACCCCCTGCCAATCCGGCGCATGCACGGGATCGGCAACAAGACGGCCGCGAGGGTCGAGGAACAGGGGCTGTTCACGCTCGGACAGCTGCGGCGGGCACCGGAGTCGGTGCTCTGGCCGTTGTTCGGGCGCGACACCCGCCGGATCCGCGAGCGCGCCGCGGGCGTCGACGACCGGCCGGTCATCACGGACGCCGCGGAAAAGCAGATCAGCTCCGAGGAGACCTTCGACGAGGACATCCGCGACCATGGGCGGCTGTGCGCCGCGCTGGCGAACCTCGCCGAGCGGACGGCATCCAGGTTGCGCGCCAGGGAGCTCAAGGCGGGCCTGGTGATCGTCAAGATACGCAGGCGGGATTTCGCGACCTTCACGCGGCAGCGTAGCTTCAGTCCCGCCACCCAGGAAACACGGCTCATCACCCAGCTCGCGACGGAGCTGCTGCGCGGCTGGTTCGATGAGCAGCCGCGCGTCGCCGTGCGGCTGCTCGGCGTCGGGGTCGGTCATCTCGCGCCCGCGCAACAGCTCGACCTGTTTGCCGCCGCGGAGGCCGCGGGAAGCGGCAAGCTCGACGAGACCGTCGATGGCATTCGCGAGAAATTCGGCGAAAAGTCCCTCAGGCGGGGCAGCTCGCTCGATTGAGGCCGGGCGGCGGCGGCTAGGGCTGGCCCTTCGGCACGATGAGAATCTTGCCTTCCCGCTCGCCGCGCGCGGCGGCCGCCACCGCTTCCTTGATTTCGCTGACGTCGTAGGTCGCCTGGATCGGCGCGTGCAACCTGCCCTCGGCGATCAGCCTGGCGATTTCGCCGAACACCGCGCCCCGCTTCTGCTCCGGCGTCTTCTGGAACCAGCTGGCGAGCCAGAAACCGCGCACGGTCAGGTCGTGGAAGACGAAGGCGCTCGCCTCGATCGTGCAGGGCTCGCCGCTCATGCGGCCGTAGTTCACGAGGGTCGCCCCGTTGGCCAGGCATTCGGCGAGCCGGCCGGTTGCCTTCCCGCCGACCGCATCGATGCCGAGGCGGATCTTGGCCTTGCCGGTTGCCTCGGCGACCCGGTTCGCCAGGCCCTCGCCGTCGACCAGCACGACATCGCCGCCCGCTTGAGCCACGACCGCAGCCGCGTCCTCGCGCCTGACCACGTTGACGGTCCTGTAACCGCGCTGTCTGGCCAGCTGCACCAGGTACAGGCCAACGGCCGAGTTGGCCGCATTCTGGATCACCCACTCGTCTGGCCCGGGCTTCACGAACTCACTCAGCAGCAGCGATGCCGTCGGCGGGTTGATGGTCATCATGGCGAGCTGCAGCGGATCCGCCCCGGCAGGCAGCGGCGCCAGGTGCGCGGCCTCCGCCACGACATGCGTCGACCAGCTGCCGCAGCCGACCGGCAGCAGTACGACCTGGCCGACCGCCGGCCCCCTGGTGTCCGGTCCAAGTTCCACGACGCGGCCCACGCCCTCTCCGCCGCCGACAGCCGGCAGTGGCGGCAGGCGGCCGTACAGGCCTGTCAGGGTGAGCAGGTCGGACGGATTGATGGGCGCGGCGATCACTTCGGGCAAGGCCTGGCCCGCCTCGAGCCCTGGCGCCTCGAACTCCACCGCATGGATGACATCCTGGGGCACCGGACCGCGGGTCTCGTACTGGGCTCTGAGCATGGCAACCGCCTCCTGAAATCAGGCGACAGTCTATCGATCAAGAGGAGCCGGGCACACCACGGTAATCCGGGACAGTTTGCCGAACCCCATCCAGCCTCGCCGGCGGCCGGCGGCGTCCCGGGTTCAGTAAACTGTCCCGGGATCCGGGCCCCGCGCGCCCTGTTTGGCCGCGGGGCCAAGGTCGGGCAAACTGTCCGCCCCACACCGCGGCAATACCGCATAGTAACGGCATGTACGAACGCTTCTTCGGGCTTACCGAGAAACCCTTCGCCATCACCCCGGATCCCCGCTATCTCTTTCTGAGCGAGCGGCACGCCGAGGCACTGGCGCACCTTGCCTACGGCATCCAGGAAGCAGGCGGCTTCGTGCAGCTGACCGGCGAGGTCGGCACCGGCAAGACCATGGTGGTCAGGAGCCTCCTGCAGCAGCTGCCCGCCAACTGCGACATGGCGCTGATCCTCAACCCGCGCATCACGCCGGCCGAGTTCCTGCTCGCCATCTGCGACGAGCTGCACGTGTCCGTTCCCGAGAAGCTCAACTCCAGCGTCAAGGGCCTGGTCGACCTGCTGACCCGTTTCCTGCTCGACGCCCACTCCCGCGGCCGCCGGGTGGTGGTCATGGTCGACGAGGCTCAGAACCTGAGCCCGGACGTCCTCGAGCAGGTGCGGCTGCTGACCAACCTCGAGACGGCCACCCAGAAGCTCCTGCAGATCATCCTGGTCGGCCAGCCGGAGCTCCGCGAGGTGCTGGGCCGCTCGGACCTGCGCCAGCTGGCACAGCGCATCACCGGGCGCTATCACCTGGAGGCGCTGACCCGGACGGAATCGATCGCCTACGTCCGTCACCGGCTGCGCGTTGCCGGGGCGACGACCGACGTGTTCACGGCCGGCGCACTGCGCGAGATCCACAGGCTCTCCGGCGGCATCCCGCGCATCATCAACGTCGTCTGCGACCGCTCGCTGCTGGGCGCGTTCACGCGCGAGGAACACCGCGTCAGCGGCGAGCTCGTCCGCAAGGCCGCTTCCGAAGTCTACGGACGGCCGGTGCTGGCCCCGTGGGTCCGCTGGCTCGCCCTGGCCGGTGGCGCAGCGGGCGCGACCCTGCTCGGTATCGCGATCTGGCAGGCGGTGCAGCGCCCGGAGTCTCCCGCCGCCGCGCCGGTCGCGGCTGCGCCCGTCGAGCCCCTCCCGGCTGCCGAGGCGCCGAAGGCGGATCGCCCCCCCACCCCGGACCTGCGGTCGCTGCTGGCGCTCTCGGCAGACCAGACGACGACCGATGCGGCGTTTGCAGAGTTGCTGTCGCTATGGGGGGCGACGTACCAGCCGGGCGCCGGCCGTCCCTGCGACCAGGTCGCCGACCAGGGCCTGCAATGCGTCGCGCAGATCGGCACCTTCGCGCAGCTGAAGCTGATCAACCGGCCGGCCATCCTGTCGCTGACCGACGCCGCCGGATCCGAGCACCAGGTCGTCCTCGTGTCGCTCGACGGCGAACGGGCGCACATCGCGCTCGGCGACACGCGCGATGAAGTGAGCCTGGCCGAGCTGGCCGACCAGTGGTTCGGCGAGTTCCTCGTCGTCTGGCGTCCTAGCATCCCGCTGGCCAAGCAGCTCCACATCGGCATGCGCGGCGACGACGTGCGCTGGTTGCGCGAAGGCCTTTCGCTGCTGACTGGAGCGCCCGTCGAAACCGGCGACCCTGACGTCTTCGATGCCGATCTCGAGCGACAGGTGGAAGACTTCCAGCGCAGCCGCCGGCTCGTGGTGGACGGCATCGCCGGCGTACAGACGCAACTGGTGCTGGAGTCCGCCATCGGCACCCCCGGCGCGCCGACGCTCGAAGCGAACGGGGCCGGCGCATGAGTTTCATCCTCGACGCACTGCGCAAGTCCGAAAATGAGCGACAAAGGCAGGCCGGCCCAGGTATCGCCGAACTGCCCGTTGCCCGCACCGCCGCGCGCGCACCCGTCATCCTGATCGCCTTCGGCGCGCTGCTGGCCGTCAACCTCGTCGTGCTGCTGTACTGGCTCCTGAAGGACGACGCGCCGCAGGTCGTGCGCGAAGAACCCATCGCCGCGCAGCCTTCGGCAGCGGCCGCAACGCCCACGCCCACGCCCACGCCCACGCCCACGCCGGCACAGGATAGCGCCCGCCCGGCACCCGTCGCCGTGGCGACGTCACCCGCGCAGGATGCCGGGCGCCCCGCGCCGGTGACGCCGCGCGAGGTCCGGCCGCTGGCAGCGGAAGTGGCAGCCGGCCCGCCGCCAGATGCCGCGCCGCCACCGGCGCCGGATCCTTCGCTGTTGCCAACAGTCCCGCCACCGACTCAAGCCTATGGTTGGCCACCGCGACAGCAAGCCACCGGGGGCAGCTACGTGCCTCGGATCGACACGCTGCCGCCACAGGCCACCGCCGGCCTGCCAGAGCTGAATCTCGACCTGCACATCTACTCGACGGACCCGACGCAACGGGCCGCGTTCATCAACGGCACCCGCTACCGGGCCGGCGACCAGCTGCCACAAGGTGTCGATGTCGTCGACATCACTCACGAAGGTGTGGTGCTGCGCTACCGCGGCCAGCAGTTCCTGTTGCCGCGCCAGTAGGTCCAGCCGATGAGCGCCACCCTCGCTGATCCCGACGCACTCGACGGCACGCGCCTCGCGCTCACGCTGCGCGCGGGAATCCAGCGATTGCTGTCGCGCGAGGAGATCATCAACAAGATCAACGTCTTTCCCGTGCCGGACGGCGATACCGGCACCAACCTCGCGCTCACGCTGCACGCCGTGCTGTTGAGCATGCGCAGCGAACCGGACAGCCATGCGGGAAGGCTGCTGGTTCGCGTCGCCGACGCCGCGCTCGACGGCGCACGCGGCAATTCGGGCGCGATACTCGCGCAGTTCCTCCTGGGCGTGGGCGATCGCGCCGGCCACCTGGAGAGCCTGACCACGGAGGACTTCGCCGTCGCCGTTGGCGACGGCGCCAGCTACGCGCGCGAGGCGATGACCGAACCGCAGGAGGGAACCATCCTCACCGTCCTGTCGGACTTCGCCCACGAAGTGCGCGCCCAGGTGGTCTCGAACGGGGTCCGCAGCTTCCAGCATCTTTTCACGGTCGCGCTCGAGAGGGCGCGGCGATCGCTCGACGCCACGCGCACCCAGCTCGAGGTCCTGCGCAAGGCCAACGTAGTGGATGCCGGCGCGCTCGGCTTCGTCGAACTGCTGGCCGGCATGTCGGATTATCTCGACACGGGGCAGCTCTCCGAGGACGACGACACCATCCTCGTCCTGCACGAGGAGCATTCCTCGGCGGGTGAACAGCAGGACCTGACGCACCGGTACTGCACCGAGTGCATGGTCTCGGGCCCGGAGGTGGATCGCCGCCACCTGCGCGAGCGGCTGGCCAGCATCGGCTCGAGCCTGGTGGTCGCCGGCACCTTCAGCAAGGTCAAGGTCCACGTCCACGTCAACGACCCGTCGGAGGTGTTCCGCATCGCGGCCCGCTTCGGCACGGTCAGCGGCGAAAAGACCGACGACATGGAAAGGCAGCAGGATGCCGCGCACCACGGCACGCGGCGCAGCGTCGCCGTCGTCATCGACTCCGCGGCTGACCTGCCGGACGAGGCGCTGGAACGGCTCGATATCCACATGGTGCCGGTGCGCATTCATTTCGGCACGCACAGCTACCTCGACAAGGTGAGCATGACGTCGGAGCAGTTCTTCCACGAGCTCGCCACCAACCCGGAGCACCCGAAGACGTCGCAGCCGCCGCCGGGCGACTTCCGGCGCGCCTTCGAGTTCCTCGGCTCCCATTACGAGGGCGTGGTCTACATCGGCCTGACCTCGCGCGCGAGCGGCACCTTTCAGTCGGCCCAGGCCGCTGCGGAGCGCAGCCGGACGCACGGCCGGATCCTCTGCATCGACTCGCTGAACGCGTCGCTCGGACAGGGGCTGATCGCGACGCGGGCCGCCGCCTGCGCCGCTGCCGGTGGCGATCTCGCCGCCGTCGAGCGCGCGGCCCTCGATGCGCGCGGGAAGACGACGGCCTACGCCTGCCTGTCGACGCTCGAGTACGCGGTGCGCGGCGGGCGCGTGCCGCCCTGGGCGAAGAAGCTTGCCGACCTGCTGCGCGTCATGCCGCTGCTGGCAGTGCACCCCGACGGACGGGTCTCGGTCGGCGGCCTGCTGTTAGGCCGCGGCGACATGACGCGCAAGTTCGCCCGCTTCGTCCGCAGGCGAATTGCCCGCGACAAGCGCTGGCGCCTGGCGGTGGGACACGCCAACGCCCCGGCCGACGCCGAGACCCTGCGCCAGATGATCATGCGCGGCCTCGAGAACATCGACGAGAGCTACGTCCAGCCGATCGGAACGGCGCTTGGTGTGCACGGCGGGCCGGGATGCCTGGTCGTGGCGCTGCAGGAAGACGGCAAGGACACGGAATGAAGCCCGAGACCCTGGCTATCCATGCCGCCCGCTGCCCGGACCCGGCCTCGGGCGCGATTGCGCCGCCGATCAGCCTTTCGACCACCTTCGAGCGCGCCACCGACGGCAGCTATCCGAAAGGCTACTCCTACGGCCGGACCGACAACCCGACGCGCAGTGCGCTGGAGCAGGCGATCGCCGCGCTCGAAGGCGGCGCCGGCGCTGCCTGCTTCGCCTCCGGCACTGCCGCGTCAATGGCGGCATTCAGCCTGCTGGCCCCGGGCGATCACGTCATTGCCCCGGCCGAGTGCTACCACGGCACCGGCAAGCAGTTGAAGGAGCTGGTCGCGCGCATGGGCGTGCGGGTGTCCTTCGTCGAGACCGGCAACCTGCGCGCCGTCGAGGACGCCTGGACGGACGCAACGCGGATGCTCTGGATCGAGACGCCGTCAAACCCGCGCCTCCTGATCACCGACATCGCCGGCGCGGCGACGCTGGCGCACTCGCGCGGCGGGCTGCTCGTGTGCGACAGCACCTTCGCGACCCCGGTCCTGCAGCAGCCGCTCGCCCTGGGGGCAGACATCGCCATGCACTCGACCACCAAGTTCCTGGCGGGCCACAGCGACGCCATGGGCGGGGCACTGGCCGTCCGCGAGACCGGGCAGGTGCTCGATCGGCTGCGCGATTACCAGGTGCAGGCCGGTGCGGTTCCCTCGCCCTTCGACTGCTGGCTCACCCGCCGCAGCATGATGACGCTGCCGTACCGGGTGCGTGCCCAGGCCGCCAGCGCACTGACGGTCGCCCGGTTCCTGGTATCGCAGCCTCGCGTCGAGACAGTGTTCTATCCGGGCCTCCCGGGCCATCCGGGGCACGAACTGGCGGCTCGGCAGATGTCGGCCTTCGGCTCGATGATCTCGGTCACCGTCCGTGGCGACGCCCAGGACGCGCTCGCGGTCGCCGCGCGCACGAGGCTGTTCACCCGGGCAACCAGCCTGGGAAGCGTCGAAAGCCTGATCGAACACCGCGCATCGATCGAGGGCCCCGGCACGAGCACGCCCGCCAACCTGCTCAGGCTGTCCATCGGACTCGAGCATCCCGACGACCTCGTGGAAGACCTGGCGCGGGCGCTCGGTTGATGCACGCGTCGACCAGGCAATCGTTGATCCAGGCCATTGAGCGGGCGTTCGCCGTGTCGCCCGGCAATGCGGCGGCGGTACTGGGCGCCCTGCAGCCGGTGGTCTGCCGCGGTGGCGACTGGCTGTTTCGCCAGGGAGACTCCGGCGAGTCGCTGTATCTGCTGGCCCGCGGCCGGCTGCAGGTCTGGATCGCATCCGAGGAACACGGCGAGGTCCGGGAATCGCTGGTTGCCGAGGTCGCCCCGGGAGAAACCGTCGGGGAGATCAGCCTGCTGACGGGCGGGCCTCGATCGGCCAGTCTTCGCGCCGTGCGCGACAGCCTGTTGTTGCGCATGGACGCCGAGGCTTTCGACCGCCTCGGCCGGGAGCAGCCCCAGCTGGTCAGGCAGCTTGCCGGCGGCATCGCGATCCGGCTGCGGGACAGGACCGGTGGGGCCGCGAGTGTTCGCCGCGAAATCAAGACCATCGCCGTCCTGCCGCTCACCGGCGTGCAGCACGCCCAGGCGCTAGCCGCCAGGCTCGGCGCGGCGCTTGCGGAACGCGGGCCGATCCTGGCTCTCTCGCCTGATCGTCTGGCCCAGCTCGGTGCGCCGCCCCTGCCGAAGGGGACCCATCAGGACGCTTCTGCAGCCATGGCCGAGTGGCTCGGTGAACAGGAAGACCAGCATCGCTTCCTGCTCCTCATCGCCGATGCCACCGATTCCACCTGGTCGAAGCTGGCGCTGCGGCATGCGGACCTCGTGCTGCTGGCCGCCGCGTCGTCCGGAGACCCGGCCACCCGGCCCTGGGAACGGGCCTTGCTGTCGGGACCCGGCGAGCCGGTGGCGCGACGCGCATTGCTGCTCACGCATGAGGGCGGTGCGGGGACGCTCTCCGGCACGGGGTCGTGGCTCGCCGGGCGCGACCTGAGCTACCACCTGCACCTGCGCTCGGGTGTGCCGGCCGACCTGGCACGAATCGCCAGGGTGCTCACCGGCGAGGCGCTGGGCCTGGT
>DATHZW010000076.1:0-10084 GCA_035458405.1 Steroidobacteraceae bacterium
TGACCCAGGCGCGTCGCGGCTGGCTGGAGCCCGCCCAGGTGCTCAACACGCTGCCCTTGAACAAGCTGCGCCCGCTTCTGCGGCGCACCATGAATTGAACCGGAAGATACGTAATGGCGCGTGGGAGGCGCGGGCGTAGCATCGAAGTGCGAAGCGCACGACCTGACGGCGGAGGAAAAGGAGATGAGCAACCGCCTCACACCGATTATCGGGCACTGGTACAACCACCTGGACAAGGGCGACCTGTTCCAGATCGTCGCGATTGACCGCGAGTCGGAAACGATCGAGATCCAGGAATTCGACGGCGGGCTGGACGAGGTCGATTTCGAGGAATGGCGGCAGATGTACGTCGAGGAGGCGGCCCCGCCGGAGGACTGGACCGGTCCGGTCGACGAACTCGAGGCGGACGATCTCGGCTACTCGGACACGCCGGCCGAGGAAGGACGGCCCGAATCGATCGAGAATTTCTTTGCGACCTGGGACGAGACCCCGGAGGAGGACGAGGAACAGGAGCGCCTGCCTCGCAGGCCTCCCCGTCAATCCACCCGCGGGGATCGACGACGCCATCATTGACCCGCCGGCTGGCGCTCCCCGGTCCCGTCATGGAGGGTGAGCACATGGATGTTGGAAAGATCTGCAAGCGTCGCGCCGTCACCATCGGCAGCCATGCCGACCTCGTCGAGGCGGCACGCCTCATGCGCGAGGCTCACGTCGGCTTCCTCGTGGTCAACGACGGAGGCCAGCCCCGCGGAGTCCTGACCGACCGCGACATCGTGCTCGAGGCGGTCGCCTGCGGCATCAGTCCGGAGGAAGTGACCGTCGGCGACGCCATGACGACCGATCCGGTCACCTTGACCGAGGACACGGCGCTCGAGGACGCGCTCGAATGCCTGCGCACCGCGGGCGTCCGGCGCGCACCCGTGGTGGACGACGGCGGCCGCACCACCGGCGTGCTGTCACTCGACGACGTACTGGACTATCTCGCCGACCAGTTGTGGTCCGTCGCGGGGTCGTTGAGGCATGAACAGGCCATCGAGCGCATCGCCCGGCCCTGAGGCAAGGCTTCCGGATGCGCTGCTCTCACCGCAGGCCTGGCCAGAGGGCACGGGCCCGGTCGAACTCGTGGAAACCCACATCTCCTGGGTGTTCCTGGCGGGACAACTGGCCTACAAGGTCAAGAAGCCGGTCAAGCTCGACTTCCTCGACTTCTCCACGCGCGAACTTCGCGACCACTTCTGCGAGGAAGAACTGCGGATCAACCGCCGCTTTGCGCCGGAGCTGTACCTAGGCCTGTCCCGGGTCGTGCGCACCGAGGGCGGCCTGGCGATCGACGGACCGGGCGAGGCCGTCGAGCACGCCGTCCGGATGCGCCGCTTCGACCGGGAGCGGGAGCTCGACCGGCTGCTGGCACGCGGTTCGGCCGGAACGGCGCTGCTGGAGGAGTTCGGGGCGAAACTGGCGACGCAGCACGACGCCGCGCCAGTGGCCGGGCCCGGCCTTGACTGGGCCAGCCCGGCAAGGACGCTGCAGGCCTGCCGCGAGAATTTCTCGGCCCTGAACCAGCTGCAACGGCCCGATGTCCTGGCGCGCGTCGAGCGGCTGCGCGACTGGACCGAGCGAACATTCAGCGACCTGCAGCCGGGCCTCCATCGCCGGCTGCTGGCCGGTCGGTTCCGCGAGTGCCACGGCGACCTGCACTGCGCCAACGTCGTGCAGCACGGCGCCGAGCTGTGGGCCTTCGACGCGCTCGAATTCGACCCCGGTCTGCGGTGGATCGACGTGGCCAGCGACCTGGCCTTCCTGTCGATGGACCTGCGCGCGCGCGGGCACGCCGAACTGTCGAGCGCACTGCTCGACGGCTGGCTGACGGGCTGCGGGGACTTCGCGGCGCTGGAGACGCTCAGGTTCTACGAAGCCTATCGCGCCTGCGTGCGCGCCAAGGTCGCCGCGATCCGCATGCGCCAGGGATCGACCGACGATGCGAGGCTGGAACGGGAACTTGCGACCTACCTGTCCGCCGCCGAGCTGGCCACCCGGCCAACGCGGCCCATGCTGGTGGCGACGACCGGCCTGTCGGGTTCCGGCAAGAGCTGGCTGGCCAGCCGGTTGCTCGGCCCGCTCGACGCCGTGCGCGTGCGCTCGGACGTCGAGCGCAAGCGCCTTGCGGGACTGTCCCCCGGCGCAACCAGCGACGGTTCCGTCTACTCGAGCGGGATGACCCGGCTGACCTATGCGCGCCTCGCGGAACTGGCCGCCATGGCCCTGCACAGCGGGTACAGCGTCATTGTCGACGCGGCCTGCCTGCTCGCCAGCGAGCGAGCCGCCTTTCGCCGCGTGGCGGCAAGCGCCGGGGCGCCGTTCCGCTTGCTGTGCGTCAGCGCCCACGTCCCGCTGCTGCGCTCGCGGATAGGCGATCGCGCCCACGCCGGCGCCGACCCGTCCGAGGCCACGGTCGCCGTGCTGGAACGCCAGCGACAGTTTGCGGAGGCGCCATCCGGCGATGAGCTGGCGGACGCCGTCTGCGTCGACACCAGCGCTGCGGTCGATCCGCTGGAAGTTGCCGCCAGCTTGCGCGGGCGGGCCGCGGGTCGCGGGCCGT
Source organism: Steroidobacteraceae bacterium (assembly GCA_035458405.1). GTDB lineage: Bacteria > Pseudomonadota > Gammaproteobacteria > Steroidobacterales > Steroidobacteraceae > SG8-30. The sequence continues at coordinate 2,600 of DATHZW010000076.1, forward strand.
GACTGTCGGTGACGCCCGGAGCTCGCCCGGACCGGTCTTCTCGCTGCGCGGGGTGACGCGAAGCTATCGGGTCGGTGCCACCGAGATCCATGCGCTGCGGGGCATCGACCTCGATCTCGCCGCGGGCGAAATGCTGGTGCTGCTCGGCGCCTCGGGCAGCGGCAAGTCGACGCTCGTGAACATCATGGGCGGCCTCGACCGGCCGACCCTCGGTACCGTCCGCTATCACGAGCTCGACCTGACGCGGGCGAGCGATGCCGAGCTGACCCGTTTCCGTCGAAGGAGCGTCGGCTTCGTGTTCCAGTTCTACAACCTGGTGCCGGGACTCACCGCGCTGGAGAACGTCGAGCTCATAACCGAGCTCTCCACCGAGCCGATGCCGGCCAGGGAGGCGCTCGAGCGCGTCGGCCTCGCGGAACGCATCGATCACTTTCCCGCCCAGCTCTCCGGCGGCGAGCAGCAGCGCGTCGCGATCGCCCGCGCCATCGCGAAGCGCCCGGAAGTGCTCCTCTGCGACGAACCGACCGGGGCGCTCGACTGCGAGACCGGCATCCTCGTCCTCCAGGCCCTGTCCGAGGCCAACCGGGAACTCGGCGCGACGACCGTGCTGATCACGCACAACGCGGTCATCGCGCGGATGGCCGATCGCGTCGTGCGCCTGTCCAACGGGGAAATCGCCGGCATCGACGTCAATCGCAGCCGTCTCGACCCGGCCGGGCTGCGCTGGTGACACATGAGGACACTGCATCACAAGCTGGTTCACGACCTGTCCGACCACCGCGCCCAGTACCTGGCCATCGCCCTGGTCGTCGCCATCGGCGTCGCCGCCCAGGTTGCGAGCGGCGGACTGCTGGCTTCGCTGCAGAGCGCGCGGGACGACTTCTACATCGAGCGCAGGTTCGCCGACCTGTTCGCTCCGCTCAAGCGCGCGCCCGATGCCGCCATCGCCGGCATCACCGCGCTGCCGGGCGTGCACGAGGCGCAGCCGAGGATACGTTCGGCGGGCATCATCTCCGATCCGCGGCTGCCGGAACCGGGCAGCGTGCAGCTGGTCTCGTGGCCGGGCGATGGGCTCAACGCGGTCGCGTTGCAGGAAGGCCGGCCGCCGGCGCCGGGCAGCGAGGAACTGGTCATCAGCTCGGCCTTCGCCACGGCATGGCGGCTGCACGCGGGCGACAGGCTGCGAATGATCGTCAACGGACGCATGATCGATCCGGTCATCGTCGGCACCGGCGACTCGCCGGAGTTCGTCTACTCCATCGCGCCGGGCGGCCTCCTGCCGGACTACCGAAGGCACACGGTCGCCTGGATGGACCACGGCGGGCTGGCGGCGCTGGCCGGACTGAAGGGCGGGTTCAACGACCTGACCGTGACGCTGGAGCCAGATGCATCGGCCGGAGACGTCATCGCCGCCCTGGACCGCCGGCTGGCCGCTTTCGGGGCCACCGGTGCGTACGGGCGGGACCAGCAGCTGTCGGACCGGTTCATCGAGAACGAGTTCGACGAGCTGGAGGTGCACACGACCGTCGTGCCATTCATTTTCCTGGGTTCCGCGGCGTTCCTGTTGCACCTGGTGCTGACTCGCCGCGTGCGACGCGAGCGGGAGACCATCGGCATGCTGAAGGCCTTTGGCTACGGCAATCCGGCGATCGGCATCCATTACCTGCTGCTGGGACTGACGGTCTACCTGATCGGCGCCGCCGCGGGCATCGTTCTCGGCATCTGGCTGGGCAGGCTGCTGGCGGGCCTGTACGTGGATTTCTTCCGCTTCCCCGCCTTTCACTTCGCCATCGATGCCGGCCGAACGGCGCTCGGCCTGCTGGTGGCCGGCGCAGCGGTGGCATCCGGCACCCTGGCCGGGCTCGCCGAGGCCATTCGGCTGCCGCCAGCCGAAGCGATGCGGCCGCCGGCGCCACCGCTGTACCGCCGCAGCCTGTCCCTGCCGCCGGCTGTCCGGCGGCGGCTCGGGCTGGCCGAGCGCATGATCGTCCGTCACCTCGCACATGGGCCGGTGCGCACGATGCTGACCGTCGCCGGACTCGCGATCGCCTGTGCGCTCGTCACGTTCTCCGGCTTCCAGCGCAACGCGATCGACTACATGACCGACTTCCATTTCGAGCTACAGGACCGCTCGGACCTCTCCCTGACCTTCAGCGAGCCGACGGCCGGCCGGGCCGTCCAGGAACTGCTGCGTGAGCCCGGCGTGACCGCCGTCGAGCCGTTCCGCAACGTCGCCGTGACGCTCCGCCACGGCCATGCCAGTTACCGTTCCGCGCTGGAGTCCTGGCCGCAGGACAGTCGCCTGCGACGGCTGCTGGACCGGAACCGGGAGACGGTTCCCCTGCCCGCCAGCGGCATGCTGATGTCGGCGCAGCTGGCCGGGATGCTCGGCCTGCGGCCCGGGGACCGGGTGCAGGTCGAGGTCATGGACGGCGAGCGCCAGCGCTTCGAGCTTTCGGTCGCCGGGCTCCTGGACGACTACGTCGGCGTGGGCGCCTACCTTCGCATCGAACAGCTTCATCGCCTGCTGCAGGAACAGGACGCGGTAAGCGGCGCCCTGCTCGCGGTCGAGCCCGCCGCCAGGGCGGACCTGCAGGCCCGGCTCGCGATGCTGCCGCGCGTCGCCGGCGTCTCGCGGCGCGACGCGCAGATCGAGTCCTTCAACGAGACCTTCGGTCAGTCGCTCCTGATCGTCGCGTTCGTGTTCCTGCTCATCGCCGGCAGCCTCGCGTTCGCGATGGTCTTCAATGCGGCGCGGACGGTCTTCGACGAGCGCCGGCGCGAACTGGCGACGATGCGCGTCCTCGGCATGGGCCTGGCCGAGACCGCCTACATCCTGCTCGCCGAGCTGACGGTCCTGACGCTGCTGGCCGTTCCCGCGGGCATGGCGCTCGGCTATGGCCTGGCGGCGATGCTGGCCCGGGCGATGCAGTCCGAGCTCTTCCGCTTGCCGGTGATCCTGGAAGCCGGCAGCTACGCCCGCGCCACGATGACACTATTCGGTGCGGCTGCGCTGTCGATGGCCTGGTCCGCCTGGGACCTCGCCCGATTGGACGTCAAGGAGGCCCTCGCCGCGAGGGATTGAACGGTGCTGAAGAAACGCATTCTGATCTGGTCCCTGGTACTCGCCGCCATCACCGCCGCGCTGGCATGGTCGCTGCGCGACCCGGCCGTCGAAGTGGAGACGGCCGTCGCGGCAAGCGGTCCGCTCGAGGTGACGCTCGACCAGGAAGGACTCACCCACATCGAAGACCGCTACGTCATCTCCGCCCCCGTCGCCGGTTACGCCCGCCGGACCACTGTCCTGCCCGGCCAGGCGATTTCGGCCGGAGACGCCCTGGTCATGCTGGAGCCGCTCGCGACCCAGTCGCTTGACCCGCGAACCGTCGCCGAGGCCCGCGCGGATCTCGCCCAGGCGGAAGCCGCGGCACGCTCGGCAGCGGCTGACAGCCAGGCAGCCGCCGCCGCGGCCGACCGGGCGCGCCAACGCCACGAGCGCCTCGGGCAGGCCGCCCGCGGGGGCGCCGCCACCCGCGACGAGCTCGACGCAGCGGCGGCGGACATGAAGACGGCGGAGGCTGCGGCGCGGGCATCGGCATTCCGGGCCGAGCTCGCCCGCGCCGGAGTGGACGCCGCACGCGCGAGGCTGGCCATCGGCGGCGGCACCCGCGCCGATGAACCCGTCGTGACCGTCCGCGCACCCGTCGCCGCCTGTGTCCTCGAGGTCAGCCACGAGAGTGAGGGGGTGGTCCAGGCCGGTGAGCCGCTGCTCGAGCTCGGCTGCCGCGCCTCGCTGGAGATTCACGCCGACGTGCTGTCGGCAGACGCGGCCGGACTGTCGCCCGGACAGGCTGCACGCATCGAGGAATGGGGCGGCGAGCGGCCGCTGGCGGCCGTGGTGCGCCGCATCGAGCCGAAGGCATTCACCAAGGTCTCGGCGCTCGGCGTCGAGGAGCAGCGGGTCTGGGTCGTGCTCGACCTGCTCGGCGCGCCCGAGTCCTGGGCGTCGCTGGGCGACGGCTTCCGCGTGCTGGTTCGATTCGTGCTGTGGCGGGGCGACGACGTCCTGCAGGTCCCCGCCGCCGCGGTCTTCGACGTCGACGGGCAGGCGCAGGTATTCCTGCTGGGCGGTGACGGTCGCCTGGCGCTGCGCCCGGTGGAGACCGGTCATCGGAGTCCCGACAGTGTCGAGATCCTTGCAGGCCTCGCCGCAGGCGACGAGGTGGTTTCCCACCCGCGCCGCGACCTGGCGGCGGGCCAGCGCGCGATCCGGCTACGCCCCGGCTGAAGCCATCCGCCTAGAGCGGCGGCAGGACGATCGGTCGATACCCGGGCCTGCGCGGCACCGGGGTCTTGAAGCCTTCCGGCTTGATCACCAGCACGTCGCACTTCAGGTGGTCGATGACCCGCTCGGCGGTGCTGCCGATGAACAGCCGCTTCAGTCCGCTGCGCGAAACGGCGCCCATCACCACGACGCCGGCACCGATCTCCTCGGCGATCGCCGGAAGCTCGACGGCGGCGTTGCCCGCCCGCAGGTGACTGCGCCTGGAACCGAGCGCGTAGGGCTTCACGAGATTGTCGAAGGCCTTGCGAACCTCGGCCAGCTGCTGCTCGGCCACGCTGACCGGCAACGGAACCGGCTCCATCAGCACGCCCGAGGTGAACGGTGTGGCCAGCAGGTAGGCATGGGCCACATGCAGCCGTCCATTGAAGAGTTGGGCCAGTTCACCACCGCGTTCCAGGATCGTATTGTCCAGCGCCTCCGGCTTGGCATGGGCGTGCAGCGGGTCGACCGCTGCCAGGACCCGCAAGCGGTCGTAGGGCTTGGCCGTCTTGACGAACAGGACCGGGCAGGGGCACAGCCTGATCAGCTGCCAGTCCGTGTTGGACAGCACTGCCCTCGCCGCACGGGTATGGCGATGACTCTCGGCCACGACGAGGTCCACGTTCTCGCGCACGGCCTCGCGGACGATGCTCTCGTACACCGGGTAGTCCCAGCGGACCCGCACGCGCACCCGGGGTCCGTCCTTGCCGAGGCCGAGGGCCACCTTGGACAGCTGTGCCTTGCGGGCATTGACCGCGCCTTCGATGTCCTTTTCCAAGGCGTCCGGGCTGTAGAACTGCTCGCCGGCGACATAGGGGCTGTAGAGACTGTGGAACAGCGTCAATTCCGCACCGGTCTTGCGCGCCAACGCGGCGGCCTTGGCCAGGGCTATCGACGACCGGGCCGCCGGGTCGGCCATGGCGACCAGGATGTGCTTGATCTTCATGAATGCACTCCTTTTCCTGCAGACATATGGCCACTCTGCCTTCAGACTAGTCCCCGTGGGAGCCGGGTGCTACATCCACTTGTGCCTAAGGCGCCGTGGTGTCTACCTACGCTGATAAGGAAACGTCGTCGGTGAGCAAACCAGCGGCCAAACAGGACTGGCGCTACCCGGCGGGGCTGCTGGCCGCCTTTTGTCTGCTCGCCGTGGCATTGGCCATCGCCCCGCTCTACCGGCAGGACTGGCTGCTGGAGAACCTGCTGGTCTTCGTCGCGCTGCCGATCCTGGTCGTGACGCGGCACCGCCTGCGATTCAGCAACCTTGCCTATACCTGCCTGTTCGTCTTCTTCGCCTTCCATGAGCTGGGAGCGCACTACACCTACTCGCTGGTTCCCTACGACGCATGGTTCAACGGCCTGACGGGCCACTCGCTCAACGCGATGCTGGGCTTCGAGAGAAACCATTACGACCGCCTGATTCACTTCCTCTACGGCCTGCTGATCACGCCGGCGGCGGTCGAGCTGTTCGCCCACTACGGCCGCTATCCAAGAGTCTGGGCGGCCCTGTTCCCGATGCTTTTCGTCACGTCGCACTCCGTCATCTACGAACTGATCGAGTGGGGAGCCGCCCTGGTCTTCGGCGGCGACCTCGGCCAGGCCTACCTCGGCACGCAGGGCGACATCTGGGACGCACAGAAGGACATGGCGCTGGCCATGCTCGGGGGGGTCGTGTCGATCACGGCGCTGGGCCTGGCGGGAAGATTGCCGGTACGCCGCGACTAGAGGTGCCAGGCACCTCCGTGGATCCGGCCGATCGGTCGACTGGGTTAGAATCCGCTTCCTGGACCGATTCTTTGCCGGCGCCCGGGGGCGCCCTGGAGCTTGCATGGACAAGACGCGTAACGACCTGTTGCTCGAGCGACGCGAGGCTGCCGTGGCCCGCGGCGTCTCGCTGGCCCATCCCGTATTCGTCGATCGCGCTGAAAATGCGCTGCTGTGGGACGCGGACGGACGCCGTTACGTCGACTTCGCCGGCGGCATCGCGGTCCTCAATACGGGACACCGGCATCCGAAGGTGCTCGAGGCCGTCCGCAAGCAGCTCGACAAGCTGACCCACACCTGTTTCCAGGTCACGGGCTACGAGCCCTACGTCGAGCTCTGCGAGCGGCTCAACAAGCTGGCGCCGGGCCCCGGTCCGAAGAAGACGCTGCTCATGTCGACCGGCGCCGAAGCGGTCGAGAACGCGATCAAGATCGCCCGCGCCTATACGAAGCGTTCCGCCGTCATCGCCTTCACCGGCGGGTTTCACGGCCGTACGCTGCTGTCGCTGGCGCTGACCGGCAAGGTCGCGCCCTACAAGGCCGGCTTCGGCCCGATGCCGGCCGAGGTCTACCACGCGCCCTTCCCGAACGCCCTGCACGGCGTTTCGGTCGAGGACGCCATGCACGGGATCGAGCAGATCTTCAAGTGCGACGTCGAGGCGGAACGGGTCGCGGCCATCATCGTCGAGCCGGTGCAGGGTGAAGGCGGCTTCTACATCGCGCCGCAGGACTTCCTGGTGAGGCTGCGTGAACTCTGCGATCGCCACGGCATCGTGCTCATCGCCGACGAGATCCAGAGCGGGGCGGGCCGCACCGGCAGGATGTTCGCGATGGAACACTTCGGCGTCGCCGGCGACCTGACGACGATCGCCAAGTCGATCGCCGGCGGCTTCCCGGTTTCGGCCGTCACCGGCCGCGCCGAGATCATGGACGCCTGCGGTCCCGGCGGCCTCGGCGGCACTTACGCGGGCAACCCGGTGGCTTGCGCCGCCGCCTGCGCCGTCCTCGACGTCTTCGTGCAGGAGCGGATCCTCGAGCGCGCCGAGGCGCTCGGCGCACGCATGGCCGCGCGCTTGCGGGCGCTGGCCGGCCGTCACCGCGCGGTCGCGGAAGTCCGCGCGCTCGGCGCCATGATCGCCATGGAACTGTGCAAGGACGGCGACCCGCAGCAGCCGGACCCGGAGCTGACCAAGGCGCTGACGGCTCGCGCCCGCGAACTCGGGCTGATCCTGCTGTCCTGCGGGGTGTACGGCAACGTCATCCGCATCCTCGTGCCGATCACCGCGGAGGACGCGGTGGTGGACGAGGGCCTCGACATCATCGAGCGGGTGATGGACGAGCTGTGCAAGCCGGCCTCGGCGCGCAGGACCGCCTGAAAAAACGAATCGGCCGGGTCCG
>DATHZW010000077.1:0-3141 GCA_035458405.1 Steroidobacteraceae bacterium
GCGGTCGAAGGAACGTTGGCCAGGGCCTCGAGGACGATGGACTGGGCATAGCCGCCGGTCTTCCGGGCCAACCACTCCGCCGCCTTGTTGCCCTCCTCGATGAAGGTCGGGTTGGGCTTGCCCGCATCCTGGCGCGTCGACAGCGACACGCCGCCGAACAGTCCGCGTCTGGCCTCGAAGGACATCGCATTGTCGAGGCTCTGCATGACCAGCAGGAGCACGCTGCGCCGCGACCAGCCGAAAGGCCACAGGGACCGCGCGAACGTGACGGGGTGGCAGAGCACGGTGCCCAGCCAGCGCAGGGGCCGCGTGATACGCGTGCCCTTCCCGGTCAGCAGCGTGCTCAGCAGCGACATCGAGTCGCCATGGCGCCCGTAGGTCACGAACTCGATATGCGTATCGGGTGTGGGATGGATGCTCGCGCCGATCGCGACGTCGTTCCAGGGCCGTGCCGCACCCTTGCCCTTGGGCATGGTCACGGCCAGCAGCGACTCGCTGTTGGTGCGCACCAGCTTGCCCAGCCGGTCGCTCAGGCGCGGCAGCGAGCCGTTCAGCTTGCACCGTGCCAGCAGGCGGTTGGTCCCCAGCGCGCCGGCCGACACCACGACGCCGCGCGCGACGAACGTCCGCCGCTGACGGCGGAACCATGCCCCGGGACGCTCCGTGGTGATCGCATAGCCCTCGCTGCCGTCGCCCCGGCCCAACGGGCGGATGTCGACCACGACCCTCTCGGGAATCACCTGGACGCCGCGCTTCTCGGCGAACCACAGGTAGTTCTTGAGCAGCGTATTCTTGGCCCCCTCCCGGCAGCCCACCATGCAGGCGCCGCAGAAAGTGCAGCCGCGGCGCTCGGGACCGTCGCCGCCGAAGTAGGGATCCGGCGTGTCCACGCCCGGCTTGCCGAAATACACGCCCACGGGCGTGCGCCGGAAGGTGTTTGCGACCCCGAAGGCCTCGCCCATTTCCGCGAGCAGCTTCTGGCTGTCGCTCTCGCGCGGCACGACGCTGACGCCGAGCATGCGCTCGGCCGTGTCGTAGTGCGGCTTCAGGACGGAGGCCCAGTCGGCCAACCCGGTCCACTGCGGATTGGAGAAGAACGCATGCTTCGCGCGGTAGAGCGTGCTCGCGTAGACCACGCTGCCGCCGCCTACGGCGGCGCCGCTGGCGATGAAAATGTCCTTGAACGGCGTCAGCCGCAGGATCCCCTTCAGGCCCAGGGCCGGCGCCCACAGGAAACGGCTGGCATCCCAGGTCGACTTGGCGAAGTCCTCGTCGCGATATCGACGCCCCGCCTCCAGCACCGCAACCTTGTAGCCCTTTTCGGCAAGGCGCAGCGCCGACACGCTGCCGCCAAATCCCGAGCCGATGATCACCCAGTCATAGTCCGCCTGGTCGCTCAATGAAGACCTCTTCAAGTGACCCTGATGCCGTATCCGGACCGCCGCTATCCGCCGTTTCGCGGCATGGCCCGGTCGATGATGCGCCGGCAGTCTAACCCGCGAGGCAGTGCCCCGTATTGGCGCTGTCCCACAGTCTCCAGACGGGAGCGGCAGAACGCGTCGGCGACGAAGGCCGGCGCATGACGCACCAGCAACGCCGCCTGGAATGCGAGCGCCATCCGGTCGGCCAGCGAGCGGGCCCGGAACTCCAGTTCGGTCGTGTCGCGGAATTCCTCGCGCAGCGCAACGATGTGGCGATCCAGCGCCGGGTTCCCGCCCAGCGCGCCGTCCACTTCCGCGAAGAAGGCGTCGATGACGGCCGGCGTCTTGCGCATCGCGCGCAGCGCGTCCAGGCACTGCACGTTGCCGCTGCCCTCCCAGATCGCGTTGACCGGCGACTCGCGGAACAGCCGGGGCATCGGCGAGTCTTCCATCACCCCGCTGCCGCCGATGCACTCCATTGCCTCGTAGGCGTGCTGCGGCGTCCGCTTGCAGATCCAGTACTTGCCGAGCCCCGTGCAAAGCCGCGCGAGCAGGTCCTCGTGTTCGGTGCTGCGGTGGTCCATGGCGCGCCCGATCCGCAGCGTCATGGCGAGCGCCGCCTCCGCCTCCAGGGCAAGGTCCGCAAGCACGTTCTGCATCAAGGGCTGGTCGACGAGCAACTGGCCGAAGGCGCTGCGCTGACTGCAATGGTGCAAGGCCTGGGAAGCCGCCATGCGCATGCCGGCACTCGAGCCGATCATGCAATCGAAGCGGGTCATCGCGACCATTTCCATGATCGTGCGAACGCCCTTGCCCGCGGCGCCCACTCGCCAGGCCAGCGCGCCGCGCAGCTCCGCCTCGCAGGAGGCGTTCGACTGGTTGCCCATCTTGCGTTTCAGTCGCTGGATCTGCATGGCGTTGAGCGTCCCGTCCGGGCGCCAGCGCGGCATCAGGAAACAGGTCAGCCCCTCGGGCAGCTGCGCCAGCACCATGAAGGCGTCGCACATCGGCGCCGAGACGAAGAACTTGTGGCCCACGAGTTCATAGGCCTGCGCGCCGGACTCCACGCCGATGGAGATCGCGCGAGTGGTGTTGGCCCGCACGTCGGAACCGCCCTGCTTCTCGGTCATCGCCATGCCCGTGGTGATGCCGCGCTTGTCGGTCGCCGGGACGTTGCGCGGATCGTAGTGCCGCGCAGTGATTCGCGGCTCCCAGATCGCGGCCAGCGCCGGCTCCGCCCTGAGCGACGGCACCACGGCGGAGGTCATGGTGATCGGGCAGCCATGCCCCGCCTCGACCTGCGACTGCATGTAGAACTTCGCCGCACGGGCGACCTGCGCGCCGGGGCCCGGGTCCGTCCAGTGCGACGAATGCAGGCCCTCCTCGATGGCGACCGTCATCAGCTGGTGATAGCTGGGATGGAACCTCACGAGGTCCACCCGGTGGCCGAAGCGGTCGTGGGTGTCGAACTCGGGGGCATGGCGATTCGCGAGCTCGCCCAGTTCGAGGTAGCCGGCCGATCCGGCCCGGGCCCCGAACGAGCGCAGCGCCCCCTCGGCCCAGCCCGCGCCCTCGCGCAACACCGCCTCCCGTAGCGCGGGGTCCGAATCGAACAGGTTGTAGTCCACCAGCGGGGTCGGCTGGTTGATGACCTCGTGCGTCGCGGCGCAGAAGTCCACCGCGCCACCCGCGGCGATTTCTGTCGCCACGGGCTCGTCGT
>DATHZW010000078.1:0-3709 GCA_035458405.1 Steroidobacteraceae bacterium
GACGACGAGTGCAAGCAGGCGCTCGCTGATCGGGCGGGTCCACGGAAACAGCGGCAGCACGAATTCCAGGTACAGGTACGCGATCCACAACAGCGCGAACCAGAACAGAAGCTTGACCGCGGCCTGGGCGGCACCCCGCAGGTGCTCGGCGCGAATCACCTCGAAGGCGCCGAACCTGACGGCGCGGACACGGGCACCCGCCTGCAGCCGCGTCAGCGCCCGCAGGCGCCGGAATCCCTGCAACAGCAGCCAGACCAGCACGGCCAGGACGATGGTGGCGGCTATCGCGTAACCGGCGTGACGCAGCAACAATCTCGGCGAGCGCTGTTCGCGCCATGCGTCGACCGTGCGCTTGAGCACGTCGAGCGTGGTCTCGGCAAGCAGGCCCCTGCCCATTTCCTCCAGCGCCGCGTCGGCGTCGGTGATCGTCAGGAGCACGACCGATCCGGCACGTATCTCGCTGCCGCGCGACGTCTCGGCCAGGTAGAGGGTGTCGGTGGGCACACCCCGGTCACTCGCCAGCTCGATGACCCGCTCCTGGATCGAGCGGGCCCGCTCCGCGGCGGTATATCCGGCGAAGCCCCGGACCCTGACCATCACCCGACCGTCGATCTGCACCGCCGCCGTGGTATGGGAAGGGGCCTCTGCCGCCGTTTCTTCATCGCGGGGCGCCGCGGCGGCGAGCGCCACGGCCGGGATCAGTGCCATCAGCAGCGTCGCCCGGATCGCGGCCTGGCCGGCTCGTGCAAGGGACTGGGTGATTCGGCTCATGACTTTCCTCGAGCCCGGACCGGCTCAGAGCGACGTTCAGGATCGCAGCGAATATTCGGCGCTGCAGTAGGGGCACTTGGCCCAGCCGGTCTTCTCGATGGCGAGGTAGACCCGGGGATGGGAATTCCACAGCTGCATGCCGGGCAGCGGGCACGACAGGGGCAGGTCGGCACGGGTGACCTCGCAGGCTTTGCCCGAGTCGGGCTCGATCAGCGCGGCCTGTCCCGCGATCGTCTGGCTCACGTCATGCTTCTCCATTCGGCTGGCGCATTATAGGGGCGAGGGTTCGCGGCCCGCGAGCATCACGTCCTGCCAGATCCGCGTCACGGCCTGCCGCTGATCGGCGAAGGGCGCAGCGGGCACCACCGGCGGCTGCTCCTCCAGCGACAGCCGGTGCGCAACCTGCCTCAGGCGACGATAGGCGTCGACCAGCTGGTCGATGACGCGGTGGTCGACCAGGGCCGCCGATCCGAGCGACTCCAGCTGGCGGATCGTGTCCGAGAACGCGCACAGCGGCGGGCGCTCCTGCACCCAGCGCAACACCCAGTACTGGGCCAGGAACTCGATGTCGGCAATGCCACCGGGATCCTGCTTGAGGTCGAACTGGCCGGCACCCGCGTGCCCCAGCTCGGCCCGCATCCGTTCCCGCATCGACCGCACGTCCTCCCGCAGGGTCTCGCGCCGGACATGGTTCATCAGCACGTCGCGCCGGATGCGCTCGAACTCCTCGCGGATCGCGGGGCTGCCGGCCACCGACCGCGAATGCAGCAGGGCCTGGTGCTCCCAGGTCCAGGCCTCGCGCCTCTGGTATTCCTCGAAGCTCGGCAGGTGCGTGACCGCGAGCCCGCCCTTGCCGCTGGGCCGCAGCCGCATGTCCACCTCGTAGAGCCGGCCAGCGGCGGTGTGGACGGTCAGCAGGTGCACGAGTCGCTGGCCGAAGCGATTGAAAAAGACGGCGTTGTCGACCACCTTGGGTCCCGTCGTCTGCTGCACACTGCCGCCCGAATCGTGGAGGAAGACCAGGTCGAGATCCGAGGCATAGCCGAGCTCCCAGCCCCCCAGCTTGCCGTAGCCGATCGCCGCGAGGCCCGCCGTCCTCAGGCTGCCCGCGTCGCCACAGGCGGGCTCGCCGTGGATGGCGGCCAGTTGTTCCCAGGCCAGCCGCATGGCCCGGTCCAGAATCAGCTCAGCGACATCGGTCAGGCGGTCGCTGACGACCATCAACGGCATGCGGCCCGTCAGGTCCAGGAGGGCCACGCGGAATCGGGCCGCGCGCCGGAAATGCCGCAGCGCGTCGATCTGCCGCTCCAGGTCGCCGCCCGCCTGCTCGAGCCTCGCATCGAGTTCCCGCGCGAACTGCCCGCGATCCGGCAATTCGACGAATACGCGAGCGTCGATCAGCTCGTCGAGCAGTATCGGGAAGGCCGCCACCTGGCGCGCGAGGAAGTCGCCATGCCGGCAGACCTCGACCAGCCGCTCCAGCGCCTGGGGATTCTCATTGAGCAGTGAAAGGTAGGCCGTGCGGCCGCCGATGGACTCGACGATGCGGCGAATCCGCTGCAGCAGCGCCGCCTGCTCGGCCGCGGGCGAACCACCCTCGCCTTCGCTGGCGGCCGGCTGCGCGGCAATGCTGCGCAGGACCCGCGGCAACAGGGTCGCGAGCCGCTTGCGCCCGTGCTCATCGAGCCGCTTGTAGTAGCTGGATTCCCTCAGCAACAGCAGCTCGCCCGCGATCGCCTCCGGATCGGCGAGATCCAGGCGAGCGACGTCCTCGGCCACGCGCCCAGGATCGGGCTCCATCACCCAGAGCGCGCCGAGGTCGGCTGTCGCCGGCGCGCCGGGCGCTCCCTCCGGGCCGAAAACGACGTCGCGGAAGTGGATCGACACCCGGTCGCGAACCGCATCGAAGGCGGCGCTGAACGCCGGCCAGCCGTCGAACGACATCGACATGGCCAGCCGCGACCGGCCCGCGTCGTCCGCGGGCAGCGTGTGGGTCTGCGCGTCCCCGAACATCTGCAGCCGGTTCTCGACGCGCCGCAGGAACTCGTAGCAGTCGCCGAGTTCGCGCACCGCCGCGTGCCCGAGCAGCTTGGCTCCCTCGAGACGCGGCAGGACCGCCAGCAACGACGGGCTCTGCAGCCGCGGGTCGCTGCCACCGCGGATCAGCTGCAGCGACTGGGCCACGAACTCGATCTCGCGTATGCCGCCCGGGCCGAGCTTGACGTTTTCCTGCAGCTCTCGTCGCACCACTTCCCGCGCGATCATCTCCTTCATTTCCCGCAGGGACTCGAACACGCCGAAGTCCAGGTAGCGGCGATAGACGAACGGCCTGATCACGTCGTCGAACAGCGTGGCGTAATGATCGGCGCCGGTGACGGCGCGGGCCTTCACGTAGGCATATCGCTCCCAGTCCCGACCATGCTGCTGCAGGTAATCCTCGACGGCCCCGAAGCTCGCAACCAGCGGCCCGGAGTCGCCAAACGGCCTGAGCCTCATGTCCACACGGAATACGAAACCGTCGTCGGTGGGCGCATCCAGCAGGCGGATCAGCGTCTGCCCGAGCCGCGTGAAGTACTCCTCGTTGGCGACGCTCTTGCGGCCGTCGGTGTCGCCGCCCTCCGGATACAGGAACACCAGGTCGATGTCCGAGGAGAAGTTCAGCTCCCGCCCGCCCAGCTTGCCCATGCCGAGCACGACCAGCTCGAGCTCCCCGCCGCCGGGCGCGCGCGGGACGCCGAAGCGCCCCGCCAGGCTGCGGGTCGCAAACGAGCGGGCACATCGAATCGCCGCATCGGCCAGGGCGGACAGCTCGAGCAGGGTTTCGGCGAGACCGGCACGGCCCGTCAGGTCGCGCCAGGCGATGCGGACCAGTTCCCGGCGCCGCAGCGTCCTCAGCCCGACCATGAAGCCGGCCTCGTCTTCGTGCAAGCCGACCAGG
>DATHZW010000079.1:0-9942 GCA_035458405.1 Steroidobacteraceae bacterium
CGTCGCGCCATTGGTGGCGGCCGCCGCGGCGCGATACTCGGCCTCGCGGAAACCGTCGTGGAACTGGACGGCCGTCGGGTAGGACGTGTAGCGCGGGCCGGGCCGGTCGTAGCGGCGGACGAGGTCGGCGTCGAATCTGACCGAGGGTTCCATGTGGATCACCATTGCTCGTGGGGTCTGTTTCGGGGCTTAAGCTAATCGCCTGGTGGACACTTTGACAGCAGCACAACTACTAACCCATGACCACCAGGCGGATGGTCGAGGGCGCCCCCGGGCACTGCTGGCCTCGATCCTGGCGCTGGCGGCCCTGGCCCCGCCGGCGCAGGCCCTGCCCTGGCCCGCCTGCAACGGCCCGGGGATTTTCCCGCCGACGGCGGGCGCCCACGAGCCGCCCGTCTACCCCGAGTCGGCCCGCCAGGCGGGTGCCGAGGGCTTCGCCGACGTCTCGTTCGTGGTGCTGCGGGACGGCCGGGTCGGCTGGCCCAGGATCCTCCGCGCCGAGCCCTCGGGGTTCTTCGAAGCCGCGGCGCTCGAAGCCGTGCGCGACTGGCGCTACCGGCCCGCACTCGCCGGCGGTGTTCCCGCCGAGTGCGCGCTGCGCACGCGCCTGCGCTTCACCCTGTCGGACTCCGTCGCGGCGCGTCTGCGTGACGCTCCGGAGCCGGCCAACGACGGTGGCCAGCCGGCGCCGGTCTACCCCGACCAGGCCCGTATCGACGGCCTCGAGGGGTATGTCGAGGTGTCCCTCGAGGTGGCGCCCGACGGGGCCGTAACGCGTGCCGAGGTCACCACGGCCATGCCGCGCGGCGAGTTCGAGCGCGCCGCGCTGCTGGCGGTGCACAAATGGCGCTTTCCCGCACAGCCGGGCGAAACGCGGACGCTCAGCCGGCGCTTCGAGTTCTCCCTGCCGGACAGTTACCCGCACGACCCGGCGTCCACGCTGCTGGCCGCCGCACCGCTGCCGCGGGAAGCCTGCGAGCGAAGCCTTTCGGGTGCCGTGAAGCTCGAGGTGGACACCGACGCCGACGGGCGCGTCACCAAGGCCCGGGTCCTGGAAGCCGTGCCACCGGGACTGTTCAACGAGACCGCGCTGGCCGTGGCGCGCAATTCCCGCATGGCGCCGGCCTACCTCGGTGGGGTGCCGGTGGCGGCCACCGCGCTGCTGACACTGCGTTTCGAGCCCGACGAGGCTCATTGCGGCGCCGGCGGCCGGGAAGGCGACGGGCCGCAGCCGGCCCGCCGTGCGCCGCAGCCGCGGGTCTCGGCCACCGGTGGGAAGTGACCGGTCCGCCTTACTCCAGGAAGCGCCGCAGCGCCTCGATCGCGGCGCCCGCGTTCATGCCGGCATGGATCACCAGCGCCGTCAGCACGCCGATGTAGACCGTCGACAGCAGGGTGACCAGGTAACCGCCAAGCAGGACGGCGCCGTCGCGCTCGGCCATCCCCAGCGCCAGCAGCATGATGGCGATGCCCGGCAGGGTATTGGCGAACGGCACCAGCGGCAACGGCGCCATCAACAGCAGGACCGACAGCAGCAGCAGCCCGCCGTTGAGGACGTTGATCGCCGGGGATCCCGTCAGCCCCAGCATCCGTGGCCGAACGAGGTGCTCGACCCGCTCCGCCCAGCGCGCCACGCGCGCCAGCACCTGCTGCACCGCGGCGGACGGCAGCGCATGGTCGAGCAGGCGCTCCGGCAACCAGGCAACCCGGTTCACGGTCACCGCGAAGCCGATCAGCAGCATCGGCAACCCGAGTGCCGTGCTCATGAACGGCAGGGAAACCGGCAGCAGGAACGGGGCGGCCAGGATCGCGCAGAACACGAGCAGCCCCTGTTCGCCCACGTAGCCGAGCAATTCCCGCAAGGTGACCTTGTGTCCGCGCACCGCGGCGGCGGTTTCGGACAAGGCGACCGAGAGCCGCTTTTCGGGGTTGCGAAACTGGACCGTGGTCATGGCCCGTCCCCGGGGCGACCGCCCCGAGTCGACCCCCCGCTGCCGGCCCGGCGTGCCGACAGGCGATAGCCGACCTGGATGTCCTCCCGGACCCGCAGTGCGCCCAGCGCCACGCTGAACGGCGACAGGCCGAGTTGGGCGTGAGTCAAGGTGAAACGCCCGCTGGCGGTCAGCCAGTCGCCGTCGAGTTCCAGCCTGACCGGCACCACGATGTCGCGCTGGCGACCGGCGAGGCTGACGCGCGCGGTGACGCTGAAGTCGGGCGACTCGCCGTCGATCGCGAGGCCTTCCAGCAACATGACGGGGAATTGCGCGGCGTCCAGCAGTGCCGCGCCGAGCATGTTGGCGCGGGTGCCCTCGCGATCCGGCCCGTTCAGCTCGCCGGGAAACTCCTCACCCGCCTCTGCACGGCGCGCCGGATCGTCGACGATCAGGCTCTCCAGCGGCAGTTCGAGCGCCAGCGTCGTCGTCGCCAGCGGCCGGCGCAGCTCGACTTGTCCGGCGAGCCCGGTCGAAGCGATCACGTGATTGTGACCCAGCTGTGCCAGCGGTCCGTCCCGGTAGACCCGCAGCGTGACGTCCGAGTCAAAAACCTCGTAGAGGATGCCGGCAGCGGCTGGCGGCCGGGTCGTCTCGGGAGCGGGCGGCCCGGCTGCCGGCCTGGGCGGCGCGGCACAGCTCACCAACCCGGCAAGCAGCGCGGCGGCCAGGAACCCGGTCCAGGGCGGACGATCAAACATGCGAGCAGGATCGTGGCTGCGCGACCTGGACGCAAGAGCCGGGCGGGAAACAGCTAGACTTTGTCGACGGCAACATCGACGTTGCGCCCTGGAGGAACGATGCCACTATCGAACTCGGCCAATCGCTACGGGATCGTCGCGCAACTGCTGCACTGGTCCGTCGTGGTCCTGCTGATCGCGCAATTCATCCTGGCCGAGGCGGCGGAAGAGCTGCCGCTTGGCGTCGAAAAGCTCGCGATGCTGGCCCGTCACAAGTCGGTGGGAATCACGATCCTCGGCCTCGCCTTCCTGCGCATCGTCTTACGGCTGGCGGACCGGCCGCCACCGCCGCCGCCCATGCCGGCGTGGCAGCGGCTGGCGGCGGCCACGTCACACTGGGCCATGTATGCGATCCTCTTCGCCATGCCGCTTTCCGGCTGGATGATGTCCTCCGCGGCCAACTACCCGGTCAGCTGGTTCGGGCTGGTCCAGCTGCCAGACCTCGTCGTGCCCTCGGAGTCGCTGCAGGAAGTCCTGCACGAGATTCACGAGGTTCTGGCGGGGACGCTCCTGTTCCTGGTGGGCCTGCACGTGCTCGCCGCGTTCAAGCACCAGTTCGTCGATCGCGACGGCCTGATCACGAGGATGCTGCCGTGGGGCGGAAGGGACTGACCGCCGGCGTCGTCGCCGGGACCTGCCTCGCGCTCGCCGCGGGCTGCCCTGCCAGCGCCGGGAGCTGGCGCGCCGACCAGTCCGCCGGCGGACTCAGCTTCGAGGCGACGCAGGCCGGCGCGCGCTTCACCGGCCGCTTCGAGCGGTTCACGGCGGACATCGCATTCGACCCGGCCGCGCCCGCCGACTGCCGTTTCGACGTGACGATCACCACCGCGTCGGCGCAAACCGGGGAGTCGCAGCGCGACGGCCTGTTGAAGGGCGAGGACTTCTTCTGGGTCGAGCGCTACCCCGCCGCTTCCTTCCGTGGCAGCGGCTGCCAGGCCACGGAAGCGGGTTTCGAGCTGGACGGTGAGCTGACGCTGCGCGGCGTGACGCGCCCGGTGTCGCTGGGATTTGACTTCGAGACCGGTCCCGACGGCAGCCGGCTGAGCGGCGCAACGACGCTGCGTCGCCTGGACTTCGGTGTCGGGCAGGGCGAGTGGGCCGGGACGCAGTGGGTCGGTGGCGACGTGACCGTGCGCTTCGACCTGGCCCTGCCGCCGGCTCGCGCCGGCGCCGCCAGATGAGCCTGTACCGACATCACGTCTTTCCCTGGGTTCTCGAGGCGGTCATGAACCAGCGTGTGTTCAGGCGCCTGCGGCGCGAAGCGCTCTCGCCGGCCGCTGGACGCATCCTCGAGATCGGCTTCGGGACGGGAATCAACCTCGGCTACTACCCGGAAGGAACGCACAGGGTCATCGGCGTGGACAGCAACCCGGGGGTCGCGTCCATGGCGCGGCGTCGTGCCGCGGCGCATGGCATCGAGGTCGAACATCACCAGCTATCGGCCGAGCAGCTGCCCTTCGACGCCGCCAGCTTCGATACCGTGGTGAGCACGTTCACGCTGTGCAGCATCCCCGACGTGCAGCGGGCGCTGGCCGAGGTTCGCCGGGTGCTGCGTCCTGGCGGCGAGTTCATCTTCCTCGAGCACGGCCTCAGCCCGGACCCGTCGGTCGCGCGCTGGCAGCGGCGCATCAACCCGGTGTGGAAGGTCGTCGGCGACGGTTGCCACCTCGACCGCGATACCACGGATGAAGTCCGGCGCTCGGGCCTGGAGATCGGGCGGTTGCGGAACTTCTACCTGCCGAAGTCGCTCAAGTTCGCCGGCTACATGTACCTCGGAGCCGCAACGAAGCCGTAGGAGCCGCCAGGCCGGTGCCTGGCAGCTCCTAATGTCCTGCTGCGGCGAGCAGCCTGTCGATCATCGACTCGGCCTGCCCCCGGTAGGATCCGCCGAACAGGTTCAGGTGATTGAGCACGTGGTAGAGGTTGTACAGGTCGCGCCGCGTGCCCGCCGCCTGGTCAAGCGGCCAGCTCGCCACATAGGCTGAGTGGAAACGGGGGCCGAAGCCGCCGAACAGCCGCGTCATCGCGATGTCGGCCTCGCGGTCGCCGTAGTAGACGGCCGGATCGTAGATGACCGGCATTCCCGAGGCGTCCGCACCCCAGTTGCCGGCCCAGAGGTCGCCATGCAGCAGCGACGGCCTGGGCTGATAGGTGGCGAAGAAGACGCCGAGGAGGCCGAGCAGCTTCCGGCCACGCTCCTGCAGCCGGCCACCGTGGCCATTGCTCTCGGCGAGATCGAGCTGGAAACCGATCCGGGCCTCGCGCAGGAACGCCACCCAGTCAGCGCCCCAGCCGTTCGGCTGTGGGGTGCTACCGATGTAGTTGTCGTGGTCGAAGCCGAAGCGGTCGGCCCGGCTCCTGTGCAGCGCGGCCAGCTGCTCGCCCAGGCGTTCCTCCGCGGCCGGGGAGGCCGGGCGGAGATCGATCCACTCCAGCACCAGGAAGGAGCCACCCTCGCAGGCCCCCAGGGCCAGCGGCGCCGGAACGCGCAGGGCGCCGGTGGCGCGCAGCGCCTCGAGGCCGTCACGCTCCGCCTCCAGCATCCCCAGCCGGCCGGGGCCGGCTTCCTTGACGAACACCGGGCCGGTCGCGGTTTCCCAGCGCCAGCAGCGACCGATGCAGCCGCCGTGGACTTCCGCGGCGGGGGCCCCGTCGACCTTGCGGCCCAGCGCGGAACCGAGCGTGGCGGCCAGCGCCGCCGCGCCCGTGACCATCAGCCCAGCGCCCTGGCGAGCCGCCTGGCCTGCCTGGCCAGCATCGGGCCGAAGCGGGCACGCTCGTAGAAGGACTCCAGCGCCGGGACGTCGGGCGCCCTGCGCCGCAGGTCGTCGTGCGTGAACGCGAGCGGCATGTCGCAGGCGATGCGTGTCAGGCGCCGCGCGAGGTAGGCCGCGTCCCGATGCTCGTGCAGCCGCCCCGGCAGCTTCGTTGCGCCGCGGATGGGCAGCGACGCGACCTCGTCGAGATTGTCGTAGAGGTGGTCCAGCGACTCGAAGACCTTCAGCAGGGCGGCGGCCGTCTTGGGCCCGACGCCCGGGACGCCCGGTATGTTGTCCACGCTGTCGCCGGTCAGCGCCAGGTAGTCCGCCATGCGCTCGGGCAGGACGCCGAAATGGCCGGCGATGTCGCCATAGGCAAAGCGCCGGTCGCCGGCGAAGTCCCAGAATTCGTCGCCCTCGCGGATCAGCTGCGCCAGGTCCTTGTCGCGCGTGACCAGGACGCTCGGGCGGCCCTCGGCGCGCATGCGCGCCGAGATCGCGCCGATGATGTCGTCGGCCTCGTAGACGCCATCGGCGTACTCGGCGAGGCCCATCAACCGGCAGAACTCGCGGCACAGGCCGAACTGCTGCTTGAGATCCTCCGGCGCCGGCTCGCGGTGGGCCTTGTAGGCCGGGTAGATCTCGTTCCTGAAGGAACTCGACAGGCTCTCGTCGAAGGCGACCGCGACGTGGCTCGGCTGCGCCCGCTCCAGCAGGTCGCCCATGAAACGCGCGAAGCCGTAGAGCGCGTTGACGGGCCGGCCGTCGCCGTCGGTCATCTCGGGCGTGACCGAGTAGTAGGCGCGGAAGACGAAGAAGCTGGCGTCGACGAGATGCAGCACGTCAGGAGCCGCTCACTGCATCCACCGCTGGATACGGTCGTGCAGCGGGCTCGAACGCGGGAAATGCGCCAGGAGGTACTCCATCTGGTCGGCCAGCACGCGCCGGCCCTTCAGGTAAATGTACTCGGCGTAGGTCGGCGTGAAGGGCACGGCCAGCAGCTGCATCTTCGCCTGTTCCGGCGTGCGCGACGCCTTGGCGTTGTTGCAGCGGCGGCAGGCCGCCACGACGTTGTTCCAGACGTCGCGCCCCCCCTGGTAGAAGGGCCGGACGTGGTCGCGGGACAGCTGCGACGGCGGGAAGCGGCCGCCGCAGTACATGCACAGGTAGGCATCGCGCTTGAACAGGGTCTCGTTGTTCAGCGGCGGCACGTAGTCTTCCCGCAGGCTGCCCGGATTGGACGAGCGCCCCACGGTGGCCAGCATCGAGCTGATTTCGATGACGGTCTGGGAGCCGGTGCGGGCGTTGGTGCCGCCGTGCAGGGCGTACAGGGCGCTGCCGAAGGCGTAGGAAACCTGGCCGAGGCAATACAGCCGGACTGCCTCCCGGTAGTCGACCCACTCGAGCGGCATGCCCGAGGCGTCGGTCCGCAGTACCTGCTGGGACAGGTTCTGCCGACCGACCGGTCGCACTTCCAGCGAATCCAGCCATTGCTGGTCCGCCAGGCTCAACTTCGAAGGCTTGGACAACATGTCTCGCGTCTCGTGACCGCCGCAGCTCCCTTTCGCATGGCGCTGCAACAATACGGCAGGGATGTGCTATGTTTCAATGCGTTTTGTGCGGTGTTTAGCGCGGCGCTGGGCCGGCAGCCGTCCGCACAGCCAACCCCTGAAAATTGGAAATTCCGGTGGCGGCGGCTGGTTGAGCCGTGTGCCCGGGTTTCTCGAGAGGAATCTTCGCAATGCCCATGACGATCGGCGTGCCGCGCGAGACCTTCGCGGGCGAGAAGCGTGTCGCCACCGTGCCCGAAGTGGTCGAGAAACTGGCCAAGCTGGGCTTCGACGTCTGCGTGGAAACGGGAGCCGGCGCCGCCGCCAGTTTCGGCGACGACGCCTACCTGGCCGCGGGCGCCCGGATCGCTGGCAGTGCCGCCGAGCTCATGGGCGGCTCCGACATGATCTTCAAGGTTCGCGCCCCGACGCCCGCCGAGATCGCCCTGCTGAAGCCGGGCAGCACGCTGGTCAGCTTCATCTGGCCGGCGCAGAACCCGGAGCTGATGCAGGAACTGGCGGCCCGAAAGGCCACCGTGCTCGCCATCGACTCCCTGCCGCGCCAGCTGTCGCGCGCCCAGAAGATGGACGCGCTGACCTCCATGGCCAGCATCAGCGGCTACCGCGCCGTGATCGAGGCGGCCAATGCCTTCGGCCGCTTCTTCAACGGCCAGATCACCGCCGCCGGCAAGATTCCGCCAGCCACGGTCTTCGTCGCCGGCGCCGGCGTCGCGGGCCTGGCCGCGATCGGCACGGCCGCCAACCTGGGCGCCATCGTGCGCGCCAACGACACGCGCGCCGAGGTCGCCGACCAGGTCGTCTCGCTGGGCGGTGAGTTCGTCAAGGTCGATTACGAGGAAGAAGGCTCCGGTGGCGGCGGTTACGCCAAGGTGATGAGCGAGGGCTTCCAGCGGGCCCAGCGCGAGATGTACGCCCGGCAGGCCGTGGAGGCGGACATCATCATCACCACCGCGCTCATTCCGGGCAAGCCGGCACCGAGGCTCATCACCGCCGACATGGTGAAGGGCATGAAGCCGGGCAGCGTCATCGTCGACATGGCGGCCGAGCAGGGCGGCAACTGTGAACTGACCGAGCCCGACCGGGCCGTGGTCAAGCACGGCGTCACCATCATCGGTTACACCGACCTGGCCAGCCGCCTGGCCAGGCAGGCCTCGACCCTGTACTCGAACAACCTGCTGCGCCTGACCGAGGAGCTGTGCAAGACCAAGGACGGCGTCATCGACGTCAACATGGACGACGACGCCATTCGCGGCCTGACCGTGATCAAGGACGGCGAGATCACCTGGCCGCCGCCGCCGCTGCAGCTGCCCGTCGCACCGCCGCCGGCAAAGCCGGCGGCCGCCCAGGCTGCGCCCGCGAAGAAATCCGGACACGGCCATGGCGCCGGCGAGCCCGCCTCCGCCAGGAGCCTGGCCGTCACTTTCGGCATCGGCGCCCTGCTGTTCTGGCTGGTCGGCAGCTTTGCGCCGGCATCCTTCCTCGCGCACTTCACCGTGTTCGTGCTGGCCTGCTTCATCGGCTACATGGTGATCTGGAACGTCACGCCTGCGCTGCACACGCCGCTGATGAGCGTGACCAACGCGATCTCGAGCATCATCGCGGTCGGCGCCCTGATCCAGGTGGCGCCTCCGCTCGGAGACGCGACGGCGGGGCGGCCCGGCACTCTGATCCTGGGCCTGGCGGTGGTGGCACTGACGCTGACCGCCATCAACATGTTCGGCGGCTTCGCCGTCACCCGTCGCATGCTTGCGATGTTCCGGAAGTAAGGGAGCGCAGGCATGTCGGCAAACCTCATCACGGTGTCCTACATCGCGGCCACCATCCTGTTCATCCTGAGCCTGGGCGGCCTGTCGAACCCGGAGACCTCGCGGCGCGGCAACCTGTTCGGCATCATCGGCATGGCAATCGCCGTGCTGGCGACCACGCTCGGTCCGCGGGTCACCGCAGCCGGCTTCCCGTGGATCGTCGGCTCGCTGCTGGTGGGCGGCACGATCGGGCTGTACGCCGCGCGCAAGGTGCGGATGACGCAGATGCCGGAGCTGGTCGCGATCATGCACAGCCTCGTCGGCCTCGCGGCCTGCCTGGTCGGCTACGCCAGCTACGTCGACACCTCGATCGTCTTCACCGGCGCCGAGAAGACGATCCACGAGGTCGAGATCTACCTGGGCATCCTCATCGGTGCGGTCACCTTCTCGGGCTCCGTGATCGCCTTCGGCAAGCTGTCCGGCAAGATCGGCGGCAAGCCGATGTTGCTGCCGGGCAGGCACTGGCTCAATCTGGCGGGGCTGCTCGCGGTGATCTGGTTCGGCGCGGAGTTCCTGGACGCGCACGACATCGAGACCGGCATGCTGCCGCTCGCGGTGATGACGGCCATCGCGCTGCTCTTCGGCGTGCACATGGTGATGGCGATCGGCGGCGCGGACATGCCGGTCGTCGTCTCCATGCT
Organism: Steroidobacteraceae bacterium; assembly: GCA_035458405.1. GTDB lineage: Bacteria > Pseudomonadota > Gammaproteobacteria > Steroidobacterales > Steroidobacteraceae > SG8-30. Next base: position 9,508 of record DATHZW010000079.1, read on the forward strand.
CAACAGCTACTCCGGCTGGGCGGCGGCGGCGACCGGCTTCATGCTGTCCAACGACCTGCTGATCGTGACCGGCGCGCTGGTCGGCTCTTCCGGCGCGATCCTGTCCTACATCATGTGCCGCGCGATGAACCGCAACTTCATCAGCGTCATCGCCGGCGGCTTCGGCACCGGCGAGGGTGCGGCCCCGGCCGCGGCGGGCGCACAGCCGGCCGGTGAGGTGAGCGCGATCAGCGCGACCGAGACCGCTGAGTTGCTGCGCGATGCCAGGAGCGTGATCATCGTGCCGGGCTACGGCATGGCGGTCGCCCAGGCCCAGCACACCGTGTACGAAATCACCAAGCTGTTGCGCGAGAAAGGCGTGAACGTCCGCTTCGGCATCCATCCGGTCGCGGGCCGCATGCCGGGACACATGAACGTGCTGCTCGCCGAGGCCAA
>DATHZW010000080.1:0-3353 GCA_035458405.1 Steroidobacteraceae bacterium
GAGTGAGGCCGTGGGCGAGCGGCGCCATGCAGTCATGACCGGCGTGGACGAGCGGACGATCGACGATGCCGTGCGCAGGCTGGAGTCGGGGGAACTGGTCGCCTTTCCGACGGAGACCGTCTACGGTCTCGGCGCCGACGCCTCGAGTCCGGCGGCGGTTGCCCGGATCTTCGCCGCGAAGGGGCGTCCTGCGGACCACCCGCTGATCGTCCACCTGGCCTCGGCCGGGCAGGTACTGGACTGGGCGCGCGATTTCCCCGAGCCCGCCCGCAAGCTGGCGCAGGCTTTCTGGCCGGGGCCGCTGACGCTGGTGCTGTCGCGGGCTGCGGGTGTCCTGGACGAGGTGACCGGCGGCCAGGACACGGTGGCATTGCGGGTCCCGGCGCATCCCGTGGCCCAGGCATTGCTCCGGCGTTTCGGCCGGGGCATCGCCGCGCCGTCTGCGAACCGCTTCGGTCGCGTCAGCCCGACCCGGGCCGCGCATGTCAGGGACGAACTGGGTGATCGCGTCGGACTCGTGCTCGACGGCGGCGAATGCGAGGTGGGGCTCGAGTCGACCATAGCGGCCTGTGGGGACGACCGGGTCAGCCTCCTGCGGCCCGGCAGGATTACGCTCGCGGAGCTGGAGCGCGTCGTCGGCCGCGTGGATCCTGCGGGGCCATCCGTCCCGCGCGTGCCGGGGTCGCTGCGCTCGCACTACGCACCGTCGACGCCGATCGAGCTGGTCGAGCCGCGCTTGATCGAGACGCGCTGTACGGTGGGTTCAGGGGCCGGGCGCATGGCGGTGCTGGCGCGCCGCCCGCCGCCGGCCAACGCCCGGGTGCTGGCATGGCGGACGATGCCGGCGCATCCCGACGGTTTCGGTCACGAGCTTTACGCGGCGTTGCGCGCGCTCGATGAGTTCGGCGCATCGCGCATTCTCGTCGAGGCCGTGCCCGGCGGCGAGGCGTGGGCGGCCATCCGTGATCGACTGGAGCGCGCCTCGACCCGGGACATTCAGGACGAGACCTGAGCGCAGGCCTCACGACCGGGCGGCGGACGCGCCCCCCGTGTGCCAGGGGGCGCGTGACGCCTCAGCGCAGTTCGACGCTCTCGGTGAGCTGTCTGTTCAGTTCGGCCACCTGGACGGGGTCCAGCGCGCCGGCGGCCAGCTTCAACCTGAGCACGTTGATCAGATAGTCGTAGCGGCTGCGCGCGTAGTTGGTCTCCGCCTCGAACAGCCGGCGCCGCCCGTCGAGCACGTCGACGGTCGTGCGCGTGCCAACCTCGTAGCCGGCTTCGGTGGCCTGCAGCGCGACGGTCGCGGACTCGACCGCCTGCTTCAGCGCCTGGACCCGCGACATCTCCGACATCACGCCCAGATAGGCGTCGCGGGTGTCGCGCTCGGTGGCGCGCGCGGTGCGCTCCAGCCGCTCGCGTGCGGCGCGATGGCGGTACTCGGCCTGCCGGACTCGCGACGAGGTGGCGCCGCCCGAGTAGATCGGCACGGTCAGCTGGATGCCGAGCGTGGTGTCGTCGCTGTTGGTGGCAAGCGGGTTGATGCTGGTTCCCGGCAACTCGGTTTCCGGATTCACAAACGTAGTCCGGTTGCTGCCTGACTGGTCAGTGCTTCCTCTGGTCAGTACGAGGTCTACACTCGGGTAGTGACCGCCGCGCTGCAGGCTGATGTCGTCGCGCGTGATTTCCGCCGCGACCCGGCTCGAGCTCAGCTGCAGGTTCTGGTCCATGGCCTGCTTGACCCATTCCTCTTCATTGGCCGGGTCCGGCGCGGACAGCGGCATGTTCTCGCCCGGGCCGTTGAGCGTGTCAAAGGTGTCGCCCGTCAGTTCCCGGAGGAACTCCAGTTGCGTGGCGAGACTGCGCTTGGCCTGAATGAGGGCGGCCGTCGCGGAATCGTAGGCGGCCTTGGCTTCCTGGACGTCGGTGACCGCGATCAGGCCCACTTCAAAACGCTTCTCGGCCTGCTCGAGCTGGCGGCCGAGCGCGTCGTAGGTCGCTTCGGCGGCGGTCAGCGTGTCCTTCGCCGCCAGCACGTTGAAGTAGCTCTCCGACGTGCGCAGGATCAGGTCCTGCTGGGCGGCCTGATAGTCGACTTCCGCCTGCGCAACCTGCTTGTCGGCGCGCTTCAGCGAGACCCAGTTCTCCCAGCGGAAGATGCTCTGGCGGAGCGTGACATCCCAGCTGTCCGTCTCCGAGTCGACTTCCGTGTTTCCGACGAAGGTCACGACGTCGCCGGTGTCGGTCACGTTGCTGAAGGGGCTCGATCCGTCGCTCTTGCGCTTGTCGTAGCCCGCGCTCGCGCTGAGCTGCGGCAACAGCGAGGCAAGTGCCTGGGGCTTGGACTCGAGCGTGGCAAGCCGGTTGGCCTCGGCCTCGCGGATCTGGGGATCGTTCTGCAGGGCGCGGGCATAGACCTCTGCGAGGTCACTGGCCTGAACCGATCCGGCCGAGAACAGGGCAGCGATGACGGCAATGTGGAGAGAAACAGTTAGATTTTTCATGCACTTACTCTACTGGGTACTCGTCCGAGGAATACTACTGTTGTAGTATGGTATATCACTAACTAACCCAATTTCAACTGCTTGTTTTCAACCCAGCCAGACCCCCCCCGGGGAAGCGTCAGTATAAGGGCACGGACGGGTCCACCTCCCGGCTCCAGCGGGAAATCCCGCCGGACAGGTTGGCAACCCGCTCGAAGCCCCGGTGCAGCAGGAAGCCGACCACCGCCTGGCTGCGCCCGCCCGAATGGCACATGACGACGATCGGGCGATCACGATCGAGATCCGCGAGCCGCTCGGGAATCTGTGCCATCGGGATATGCAGGGCGCCCTTCACCGAGGCCCTGGCCAGTTCATGCGGTTCGCGGACGTCCAGCAGGACGAGATCCTCGCCGGCGTCCCGTCGCCGGACAAATTCCGCGGGGGTCATCTGCTCGATCATGTAGCCTCAGAAGCTGAAAGCATCGGGGCGAACGGCGTTGATCATCGGCGGGATGGCCGTTTCAAACAGGCTCTCCCGCGCCCACTGCTGCTCCGCCACGCGGGTTACGAGTCGCGCCTCCATGACCGGCCCGGGGCCCACCACTACGAACAGGCGGCCGCCCGGTTTCAGCGCGCGTTCGAAGCGGGCATCGTATACCGGCAATGAAGCCGTCAGCGCGATCACGTCGTAGTGCGGCTCGGCGGGAAGCCTGGACGCATCGGCAGATTCCACGGTGATGTTGGTCACCGCGTGGGCCTTCAGGCTGCGATCGGCGGCCTGGGCCAGGTCCGCAAAGATCTCGAGCGTCCGTACCTGGCGACCCATGCGGGCCAGGCAGGCGGCGAAGTAGCCGCTGCCGGTGCCGATCTCCA
>DATHZW010000081.1:0-2342 GCA_035458405.1 Steroidobacteraceae bacterium
GCGCTGGCCGCGCGGGCGGCAGCCCGGCACGGTGAGCGTTACGTCCTGGCCTGCCTGGACGCGCGCATGTCGCAGGTCTACTGGGCCGCGTTCGACTGCGCGGACGTGAAGGCGCCTGTCGCGCTGACCGCCGAGGCGGTCTCGGATGCAGGCGAGGTTGCGCTGCCGGGAACGACCGGGGGCGGCCCGGCCTTCTTCGGCGCGGGGCACGGACTGTCGGCTTATCCGGCGTTGCACACGCTGCTGGGGCCGCGCCTGGTCGGATACGACCCGGACCTGCTGCCGCATGCCCGGGAGATCGCGCTGATCGGCGCCCAGGTCTTCGCGCAGGGCGGCGCAGTGGGCGCCGAGCAGGCGGTGCCGGTGTACATACGCGACGACGTCGCGCATCGGCGATGAAGAGGTGCCTGGCACGTGCCTGGCACTCTTGTGACATCAACGACGCAAGCGTCACGCAAATGTCATAAATTGCTCGTATGGTGCCGCCCGTCAATAGCCCAAGGAACGGAAATCCCAGGTGGGACAGACGCTTATGACGGGGAAGCAGATACTCCTGGTCGAGGACGAGAAACCGATTCGCGACATGATCGCCTTCGGGCTTCGCCGCGCCGGCTTCGAGGTCGCCGAGGCCGAGGATTGCGCCCAGGCCAGGGCGAAGATCGCCGACAGCCGGCCCGACCTGCTGCTGGTGGACTGGATGCTGCCGGACATGAGCGGCCTGGAACTCACCCGCCAGCTGAAGCGGGACAAGGACACGCAGGAAGTCCCCATCATCATGCTGACGGCGCGGGCGGATGAGAGCGACAAGGTTTCCGGGCTCGAGGGCGGGGCCGACGATTACGTCACCAAGCCGTTCTCGCCCCGCGAACTGCTGGCCAGGATCAAGGCGGTGCTGCGGCGCGCGGCGCCCGGCGGAGCCGACGAGTCGGTGCAGGTCGGGGGCTTGACGCTCGACCAGGCCGGCCACCGGGTCACGGTGGGGGACCACGCGGTGACGCTCGGGCCCACCGAGTACCGCCTGCTGAGCTTCTTCATGACCCATCCGGAGCGTGTCTACTCGCGCGGGCAGCTGCTGGATCGCGTCTGGGGCGGCAACGTCTACGTGGAAGAGCGCACGGTGGACGTGCACATCCGGCGCCTGCGCAAGGCGCTGCAGGACCACGACTGCGATCGACTCATCCAGACCGTGCGCGGCGCCGGCTACCGGTTCTCGACCCGGGAGGCCTGAGGTGGAAACCAAGTCGCCCTGGTCGTTCGCCCTCGCCCGCATCGCGGGCGCGCTGGCTTTCGCTGTCGCGGGCGGGCTGATCTTCGGGCGCCTGGACCTGTGGCTGGTCGCGGTGCTGGGCGGTTACCTGCTCATCCAGCTTTCCAGCCTGTACCAGCTTCACCGCTGGCTCAGGCACCGCAAGGAGGAAGATCCGCCGGACCTGGGCGGCGTCTGGGGCGACGTGGTCGCGCTGGTCGGCCGGGCCTACAAGCGCAAGAACTTCCACAAGCGGCGCATCCAGCAGCTGCTGCGCGAATTCCGCCGGCTGACCGCGGCGATGCCCGACGGCGTGGTCCTGCTGTCGCAGGACTTCGAGATCATCTGGTTCAACCGCACCGCGGCGCAATTGCTCGGCCTGAAGCGCAAGGCCGACTTCGGCATGCGCATCGAGAACCTGGTGCGGCAGCCGGAGTTCGCGCGTTACCTGAGGACCGCCCCGCAGGCCACGCCGGTCGTGATCAGCTACGGTCCAGCCGACGATCGCTACCTGGCACTGCAGGTCATTCCGGCCGGCGACCAGCTGCTGATGCTGGCGCGCGACATCACGCGCGAGTCCCGCCTGGAGGCCATGCGCAAGGACTTCGTAGCCAATGCGTCCCACGAACTGCGTTCGCCCCTGACGGTGATCAACGGCTACCTGGACCAGCTGTCCGATGACCCGGGACTGGAGCCCGTCTGGCGCGCGCCGATCGAGGAGATGCGCCGCCAGGCCGAGCGCATGCGGCTGATCGTCGAGGACCTGCTCGAGCTGTCGAAGCTGGAGGCGTCCGGCAAGGAGGCGCCGCTCGACCCGGTGGACATCGGCGGGATGCTGGCGCTGCTGCGCAAGGAGGTCCTGGGCCGCGAGTTCCGTCCACGCGAGGTCACCCTCAAGCTCGACTCGCCGGCGCGCCTGCTTGGCAGCGAGGCGGAACTGCATTCCATCGCCTCCAACCTCATCACCAACGCCGTCAAGTACACGCCCGAGGACGGCTCCGTGGCGATCCGCTGGTGGGTCGATGCGCAGGGCGGGCACCTTTCGGTGACGGACACCGGGATCGGCATACCCGAGGAACACCTGCCGCGCCTGACC
>DATHZW010000082.1:0-4665 GCA_035458405.1 Steroidobacteraceae bacterium
CCTCGATCTTCGCCTCGAGCTCGGCGATGGGCTGCTCGAAGTCCAGGAATTGCATGTTCATGGGGCGCAGTCTAGCGCAGGTGCTTGCAGGGGGTGAATGGCGGGCGGGTGGCGGATGGCGGATGGCGGATGGCGGATAGCGGATAGCGGATAGTCAGAATATTGTGAGTCGTGAGTGGTGAGTAGTGAGTGGTCAGCTGTAGGAAGGTTGTGCCGGTTTTACGACTCACAACTCACGACTCACCACTCACGGCTCACGTTCCCTCACCCATCCAGCCTCGGTCCGTACACCACCCGCACCGAGTCCCGTCCCACGAGCTCGGCCAGCCTTTGCAGCAGCTCCCGGGTCGGCCGCACCTGCCACTCCTCGCCGAGCATGATCGCGGCCCGGGCATCGTCGCTGGAGTACTGCAGCGCCACGCCGCAGCTGCCGCTGCGGAACGGCTTCAGCGCATCCTCGAGCTCGCCGATGAGCCTCGCGCCGTCGCCGTTCGCCGGCCAGCGCAACACGATGCGCCGGGCCTCGCGCTCGCGCAGGGTATCCACGCTGGTCAGCTTCCTGGCGTTGACCCGCCAGTCCTCGATGAACTCGTCGAAGCGCAGCAGACCCTCGACCACCAGGATCGCGTCACGCGCGATGATGTCACGGTGCTGCTGGAACACGTCGTCGAACAGCATCACCTCGATCCGCGCACTGCGGTCGTCCAGCACCAGTGTGGTGCGGTTGCCGCGCTTGCGGATCTCCAGCACCAGCCCGGCAATCGTGACGGGCTTGCCGCCGCCGAAGCGGGGCGTCTCGCCCACGGGCCTGCCCGAGGCCACGTCGGCGATCCGGCCGGACACGATGCCGGCCAGTTCGCGCTCGTACTCGGCGATCGGGTGCCCGGTCAGGAACAGGCCGAGGGTGTCGCGTTCGCCCTGCAGCCGCACCGCCTCGCTCCAGTCCGGGATCTCCTCCACGGGCAGCGGCGGCGGCGCCAGCGTCTCGTCTGCGCTCGGCGCCAGCCCGAACAGGTCGTCCTGCCCGGCCGCCGAGGCCCGCGTCGTCTGCTCGCCCAGCTGCAGCGCGGCCGGCAGCTGGTGCATCAGCGTCGCGCGGTTGGGCCCCAGGGTGTCCATGCAGCCGGCGCGGATCAGCGCCTCCAGCGTCCGGCGGTTCATCTTCGACAGGTCGATGCGGTGGCACAGGTCGCCGAGGTCCTTGAACGGCCCGCGCTCGGCGCGATCCTGCATGATCGCCTCGACCGCGCCCTGCCCCACGCCCTTCACCGCGCCCAGTCCGTAGCGGATCGTCTTCTGGTCGGCCACGGTGAACTGGTAGACGGACTCGTTGACGTCCGGCGGCAGGACGGTCAGGCCGATGCCGGAACATTCGTCGATGAACGTCACCACCTTGTCGGTGTGGTCCATGTCCGAGGACAGCACCGCCGCCATGAACGCCGCCGGGTAGTGGACCTTCAGCCACGCCGTCTGGTAGGACAGCACCGCATACGCGGCCGCGTGCGACTTGTTGAAGCCGTAGCCGGCGAACTTCTCCATGAGGTCGAAGATGTGCGCCGCCTGCCCCGCGCGCACGCCGCGCGCCGTGGCGCCCTCGAGGAAGATCGACCGCTGCTTGGCCATCTCCTCGGGCTTCTTCTTGCCCATCGCGCGCCGCAGCAGGTCGGCGCCGCCGAGCGTGTAGCCCGCCAGCACCTGCGCGATCTGCATGACCTGTTCCTGGTACAGGACCACGCCGTAGGTCGGCTTCAGCACCGCCTCCAGGCTCGGGTGGAGGTAGTCGACCTTGGCGCCGCTGCGGTCGTGCTTGCGGCTGATGAAGTCCTCGACCATCCCGGACTGCAGCGGTCCCGGGCGGAACAGCGCCACCAGCGCCACGATCTCGTCGAAGCAGTCCGGCTGCAGCCGGCGGATGAGGTCCTTCATGCCCCGCGATTCGAGCTGGAACACGGCCGTGGTCCGGCAGGACTTGAGGAGCCTGTAGGTCGCCGCATCGTCGAGCGGCAGGGTCGTCATGTCCAGCGGGTCCTCGCCCCGCCCGGCGCGTTCCTTGTTGATGTTGCGCACGGCCCAATCGATGATCGTCAGCGTCCGCAGCCCGAGGAAGTCGAACTTCACCAGGCCGATCTTCTCGACGTCGTCCTTGTCGAACTGGGTCACGACCGAGCTGCTGCCCTGCTCGCAGAACAGCGCCGAAAAATCGGTGAGCACGGACGGCGCGATGACCACGCCGCCGGCGTGGGTGCCCGCATTGCGTGTCAGGCCCTCGAGCGAGCGCGCCAGGTCGATCAGGTCGCGGACCTCGTCCTCCTCCTCGTAGCGGCGCTTGAGTTCAGGCTCCTTGCCGAGCGCGTCCTCGAGCGTGATGCCCAGCTCGAACGGGATCAGCTTGGCGATGCTGTCGACGAAGCCGTAGGGGTGGCCGAGCACGCGGCCCACGTCGCGCACCACCGCCTTGGCGGCCATGGTGCCGAAAGTGATGATCTGCGAGACCTTGTCGCGGCCGTAGCTGCGGGCGACGTATTCGATCACGCGGTCGCGCTTCTCCATGCAGAAGTCGATGTCGAAGTCGGGCATGGAGACCCGCTCCGGGTTCAGGAAGCGCTCGAACAGCAGGTCGTGCTGCAGCGGGTCGAGGTCCGTGATCCCCAGCACGTAGGCGACCAGCGAGCCGACGCCGGAGCCGCGACCGGGACCTACGGGCACCTCGTTTTCACGCGCCCAGCGGATGAAGTCGGCGACGATGAGGAAATACCCCTCGAAGCCCATCTGGCAGATGACCTCGAGCTCGTGCCCGAGCCGGGACTCGTACTCCTCGCGCGGCAGCGGCCGGAAACGCAGCGCCGGAACCCGGTCCATGGCGGCAAGGCGCGCACCGAGGCCTCGCGCGGCCTCGGTGCGCAGGAAGCCGGCCGTGGTCATGCCTTCCGGCACCGGGAACTCCGGCAGGAACGACTTGCCGAGCGGCACCTCGATCGAGCAGCGGCGCGCGATCTCGACGGAGTTCTCGATCGCCTCCGGCAGGTCGGCGAACAGCCCGGCCATCTCGGATGGCGAGCGCAGGTACTGCTGCTCGGTGTAGCGCCGTGGCCGGCCGGGGTCGTTCAGCTGCATGCCGTCGCGGATGCAGACACGCGCCTCGTGCGCCTCGAAGTCGTCCGGGTCGAGGAACCTGACGTCATTGGTGGCCACGACCGGTGCCGGCATGTCCTGCAGCAGGCCGAGCACGCCGCGGATGTACTCCTCCTCGCCCGGGCGACCGGTTCGCTGGATCTCCAGGTAGTAGCGGTCGCCGAACAGCGCCAGCCAGTGGCGCAGCAGGTCGCGCGCGTCCTGCTCGCGTCCGCCCAGCAGCGCCCGGCCGACGTCGCCCTCGCGGGCCCCCGACAGCGCTATGACGCCCGCCGTGGATCCGAGGTCGAGCCACTCCCGCTCCAGCATCGGGACGCCCCGCTGCTGGCCCTCGAGGTAGGCCCTCGAGACAAGCCGCGTCATGTTGCGGTAGCCGTCGTAGTCCTGGGCCAGCAGCGTCAGGCGCGACGGTTCCGCCCGCTCGTCCGCCTCGTGCAGCAGCACGTCGACGCCGATCAGCGGCTTGACGCCCGCCTTCTGCGCCTTGCTGTAGAACTTGACCATCGCGAACAGGTTGCTCTGGTCGGTCAGCGCCACCGCGGGCATGCCCGCCGCGGCCACCGCCTTCATCAACTGCGGCACGCGCACCACGCCGTCCACGAGCGAATACTCGGTGTGAACGCGCAGGTGGACGAACTGGGGCATCAGTCGGGCGCCGGGGTCGGGAACGGGAGCAGGGATCTTACCGGGGCGAAGCTCCGGCGGTGCAGTGGGCAGGGGCCGAGGCGCGCAAGTGCCTGAACGTGCGAGGGTGTCGGGTATCCCTTGTGCCGCTCGAAGCCGTAACCGGGGTAGCGCTGCGCAGCCAGGCACATCCAGGCGTCGCGGTCCGTCTTGGCCAGGATCGAGGCGGCGCTGATCTCCGCGAAGCGCGCATCGCCGCGGATCTCGGCCTGCCAGGTGCAGTCGAAGCCCAGCCCTGCGCCGGACGGGCAGCGATTGCCGTCCACGAGGACGTGACGGGGCGGCACTTTCAGGGCGAGCAGCGCGCGGCGCATGGCCAGGAAGGTCGCTTGCAGGATGTTGAGCGCGTCGATCTCCCGCGCGTCCGCGACCCCGACCCCCCAGGCCAGGGCGCGCTCGCGAATCACGGCCGCCAGCGCCTCGCGGGCGCGGGCCGGGAGCTTCTTGGAGTCCGCCAGCCCCCCGATCGGCTGGCCCGGATCCAGGATGACCGCCGCCGCAAACACCGGCCCGGCCAGCGGGCCGCGGCCCGCTTCGTCGACACCGGCGACCAGCACGGTGCCAGGCACCGGCTGCGCTGCCGTGCCAGGCACCGCGTCCTGCAAGGGTCCAGTTGACAGGGTCGTGCCCAGCGGTGCCTGGCACGCCTTCCCGCGGCTCACGTCTCCGACCCCTGCTCCCGCACCAGCTTCAGCACCGCCGCGGCGGCCCGATCGCTGGCGCCCTGGCGCAGTTGCAGGTGGATGTCGCCGAACAGCCGTCCGAGCTCCGCACTTGCCTGCGGGTGATCGAGCCAGTGGGCGATCTCGCTGCCCAGCCGCTCGGGCGTGACGTCCTGCTGGAAGATTT
>DATHZW010000083.1:0-4600 GCA_035458405.1 Steroidobacteraceae bacterium
GTCCTTCTTGCGGTCCTCGATATAGGTCAGGCCCTTCTCGTCCATGCGCCCGACGTCGCCGGTGCGCAGCCAGCCGCCCGGCAGCATGACCTTCTCCGTCTCCTCCGGCCGGTTCCAGTAGCCGCGCATCACCTGCGGGCCACGCACGCAGATTTCGCCCACCTGCCCGATTTCCAGCTCGTTGCCGTCGTCGTCGCGGATCGACAGCTCGGTCGACGGCAGCGGATAGCCGATCGAGCCCGTAAAAGCGGTCTCCTCCGGCCGGTTGGCGGTCGCCACGGGAGACGTCTCGGTCAGGCCCCAGCCCTGGCAGATGTCGCGGCCGGTCAACTGCCGCCAGCGCTCCGACACCGCCGCCTGCACGGCCATGCCGCCGCCGAGGGCGATCTTCAGCGAGCTGAAATCCAGCTGGTCGAAGCCGGGCGTGTTCAGCAGCCCGTTGAACAGCGTGTTGACCCCGGTGATGAAGGAGAACTTCACCCTGGACAGTTCCTCCACGAAGGCCTTCATGTTGCGCGGGTCGGTGATCAGCACGTTCATGCCGCCGACGTAGGTGAACACCAGGCAGTTCGAGGTCAGCGCGAAGATGTGGTAGAGCGGCAGCGCGGTGATCACCACGGAATCTTCCAGCGTCTCGAGCTCGGGCATCCACGACACGACCTGGATGGTGTTGGCGACCAGGTTGCGGTGGGTGAGCACGGCGCCCTTGGCGACGCCGGTGGTTCCGCCGGTGTACTGCAGGAAGGCGACGTCCTCCGGGCCGACATCGACCGGCTCGAGCGTCAGCGAGGCGCCGCGGGACATGACGTCGTTGAAGCGGATGCTGCCGGGCAGGCTCCACGCGGGAATCACCTTCTTGACGTGCCGCAGGACGAAGTTGGCGACCAGGCCCTTCGGGAAGCCGAGCAGGTCGCCGAGGCCGGTGACGATGACCTTCCGTAGCGGCGTGCGGGAGAGGACCTGCTGCAGCGTTGCGCAGGAAGTCTCGGAGATCAGCATGACGGTGGCGCCCGAGTCGTTCAGCTGGTGCTCCAGCTCGCGGGCCGTGTACAGCGGGTTCGTATTGACGACGGTGAGCCCGGCTCGCAGCGCGCCGATCATCGCGATCGGGTACTGCAGCAGGTTCGGCATCATGATGGCGATGCGGTCGCCCTTCTTCAGCCCGGCTTCCTTCTGCAGCCACGCGCCGAACCGGCGCGACATCTCGTCCACTTCCGCATAGCTGAGCGTGCGGCCCAGGTTGCTGAATGCCGGCCGGGCCGCGTGCTTGCGGAAGGCCTCCTCGAACAGGTGCTTGAGGGAGGGATACTCCTCGGGGTTGATTTCCGCCAGCACGCCGGGCGGGTAGTTCCTGAGCCAGATTTTTTCCACGTGAACCGTCTCCCCGGCTTTCATGATGGATGCTGCGCCGCAACATGCTGGCTGCGACATCGCTTTATCCTGAGGCTTATAGCACCGGTCGCCCGGACCTGAAATCGTGACTAGATGCATCCGATCGGCGGTGGCCGCCGAAAGGATGGCTGTGCCGGTTACCGCTTGAGCAGGGGCTGGAGGACCGGCCAGACGTTGTCGAGGAGCATCGGCTGCGCCTGCAGGTCGGGATGAATGCCGTCGTCCTGGAACAGGTCGTCGCGCAGCGCGATGCCTTCCAGCAGGAAGGGCACCCAGGGGACCCGCTGTTCCTCCGCCAGCCTTTCGTATACCGCGTAGAACGTTTCGGTGTATTGCGGGCCATAGTTGGGCGGGATGCGGATCCCGCTCAGGACGACCTCCGCCCCGGCATCGTGGCAAGCCGTGATGATGCTCTCGAGGTTCAGGCGGAGCTCGGACACGGGCAGGCCCCGCAGCCCGTCGTTGCCGCCGAGCTCGACGATGACGATGGCCGGCTGGTGCAGCTTCAGCGCGCGCGGCAGGCGCTCGAGAGCGCCGCCGGTGGTTTCGCCGGACACGCTGGCGTTGACTACGGTGTATCCGTAACCTTCGCGGTCCAGCCGCCGCTGCAGCCGGGCCACCCAGCCCTGGTCGGCCGGGATGCCGTAGCCGGCGGACAGCGAGTCGCCAAGGACGAGAATGGCGGGCCTGTCGGCCGCCCAGGCGGCGGTGACGCCGCTGCCGGACAGGCTGCACAGGACAAGGGACAGGACCAGGAAGAAAGCGCGCATGGATAAGAGGACAGTGCTCGAGGCGAAAAAGTTGCGCAAGGAGGTGGGCAGCCCGGAAGGGACGCTGACCATCCTCGACGACGTCAGCCTGGCCGTCAACGCCGGCGAGTCGGTCGCCGTGGTCGGCGCCTCCGGCGCCGGCAAGTCGACGCTGCTGGCGCTGCTCGCGGGGCTCGATGCGCCCACTTCCGGCGAAGTCTGGCTGGAAGGCGCCGAGCTTTCGGCGCTGGACGAGGACGGGCGGGCGGCGATGCGCGGTCGTCATGTCGGCTTCGTGTTCCAGTCCTTCCACCTGGTGCCGTCGCTCACGGCGCTGGAGAACGTGATGCTGCCGCTGGAACTCGCGGGGCGCAGCGACGCCCGGCAGGCGGCGAAGGAAGTGCTCGGCCAGGTCGGTCTCTCGGGGCGCCTGGGCCATTACCCGCGGCAGCTGTCCGGAGGCGAGCAGCAGCGCGTCGCCATCGCGCGCGCCTTCGTCACGAGCCCCTCGGTGCTCTTCGCGGACGAGCCGACCGGCAACCTCGACACCGCCACCGGGGCGCGCGTGGTCCAGCTGCTGTTCGACCTCAACCAGGCGACCGGCGCCACGCTGGTGCTGGTGACCCACGATCGGGACCTGGCGGCGCGCTGCGACCGCATGATCGAGATCGATTCGGGCCGGCTGGTGGCCTGAGTTGAAAGCCCTGCGTTTCGCGCTGCTTGCCCTCTCGCGCGACTGGCGGTCGGGCGAGCTGATGGTCCTGCTGGCGGCGCTGCTGGTGGCCGTGACCGCCCTCACGGGCGTCGGCTTCTTCACCGACCGTGTGGGCCGGGCGGTCGAGCAACAGGCGGCGGAGGTCATCGCCGCCGACCTGCGGCTGCAGGCCAGCCAGGCGCCGTCCGACGAGTACATCGCCAGGGCGAGGTCGAAGGGCCTGGCCACCGCCCGCACGCTGACCTTCCCGACGGTCGTGTTCTACGGCGAGGAGTCGTCGCTCGCCTCGATTCGCGCGGTCGGCGAGGGGTATCCGCTGCGCGGCAAGGTGAAGATCGCCGACGCGCCCTTCGCGCCGGGGCGGGAGACCGCCGGGATCCCGGTGCGCGGCGAAGTCTGGCTCGACTCCCGGCTGCTGGCGCGACTGGCCGCGGAGGTCGGCGACGACGTCAACGTCGGCGCCTCGACCTTCCGGGTGTCGAAGGTCCTCGACTACCGTCCGGACCAGGGTTCCGCTTTCGTCGACCTCGCGCCGTCGCTGCTGATGAACCTCGAGGACATGCCGGCGACACAGCTGATCCAGCCGGGCAGCCGCGCCACCTACGCGATCCTGTTCGCCGGCGAGTCGGCGGCGGTGCGCGCCTTCAAGGCCGGGCTGGAGGCGTCCAAGCTGCCAGCGGAACGGCTGGTGGACGTGGCGGAAGCCAGCCCGCAGATCCAGGCCTCCATGGACCGCGCCGGGCGTTTCCTCAACCTGTCGGCGCTGATCACCGTGCTGCTCGCGGCGGTGGCGGTCGCCATGGCCGCGCGACGCTACGTGAGGCGGCATCTCGACAATGTCGCCCTGATGAAGTGCATGGGCGCCCAGCAGCGCTTCATCCTGCAGGTCACCTCGCTCGAACTGGTCCTGCTGGCGGTGATCGCGGCCGCGCTCGGCGCGGCGCTGGGCTTCGTTGCCCAGGAAGGCCTGGCGTTCCTGCTGAAGGACCTGGTCCGCGGCGAACTGCCGGCCCCGACCTGGGCGCCCGCGCTGCTGGGCCTGGTGACCGCGGTGGCGGTGCTCGTGGGCTTCGCACTGCCGCCCATGCTGCAGCTGAGGAACGTCCCGCCGGCGCGGGTGCTGCGCCGGAACCTCGAGCCGCCGCCGCTGCGCCACGCCGGCGCCTACCTGCTGGCGATCGGCGCGCTGCTCGCGATGCTGTTCTGGCTGGTGCGCGACGCCCGGCTCGTCAGCTACGTGGCCGCCGGCACGGCGATCACCCTGGCGGTGCTGCTGGCCGCCGGCTGGCTGCTGGTGAAGGCCGCCGGCCGCCTGCGCGGCGGGGTCGGCGTGGCCTGGCGCTACGGCGTCGCCAACCTGTCGCGGCGCGGGCGCGAGAGCATCGTGCAGGTCGTCGCCTTCGGCCTCGGGCTGATGGTGCTGTTGCTGCTCGGCGTGGTCCGCAAGGACCTGCTCGACACCTGGCAGGCCAGCCTGCCGGCGAACACGCCCAACCACTTCCTGATCAACATCCGCACGGACCAGACCGACGCCTTCCGCCATTTCTTCACCGGGCAGGGCATGCCGGAGCCGAAGCTGTTCCCGATGATCCGGGCGCGGATGACGGCGCTGAACGGCACGCCGATCGGGAAGCTGCCGCTGCAGGGCGACCGGGCGAAGGCGTTCGCCGAGCGCGAGCAGAACCTGAGCTGGGCCAGGGACCTGCAGGAGGACAACAAGATCGTTTCCGGGCGCTGGTGGACC
>DATHZW010000084.1:0-2200 GCA_035458405.1 Steroidobacteraceae bacterium
ATCGAGGATGCGGGTTTTTCGCCCATCGGCCGCGTTCCCGGGGTGGCGGGCGTCGACGGCAGCTTCGAGGGGCGGGGCGCAACGGGCATCCTGCACCTGGCGGCGGATGACGTGACGGTCGACTGGCCGCACAGCTGGCGCGAGGCGATCGAGCTCACCGGAGTGCGCGCCGAGGTGAGCCTGACCCGCGCCCTTGGCGGCGTGCGGATCGCGGTCGATGACGCGGTCGTCGACGCCGATCACGGCACCGCCACGGGCCGCGTCAGGATCCTGGCGCGTCCCGGCCAGACGCCGCTGATGGACATCAAGGCTCACGCGACGGTTTCGGACCTGTCCGCCGTCCCGAAGTACCTTCCCGTGGATCGGCTCAGCCCCGCTGCGCTGCGGTGGCTCGATGCGGCGTTCTCGGTCGGCCGCGTGACGGCGGGTGACGTGGAGATCACGGGACCGGCGAAAGGCTTCCCCTACCGGGAAGGGCAGGGCCGTTTCCGCGCCGTCGCGCAGGTGGAGGGAGCGGCCCTGAACTACGCGCCCGGCTGGCCGCAGGTGACCGACGTGAAGGGTACGGCCGAGTTCGACAACGCGTCGATGAAGGTGACGGCGGAATCGGCCGCCACAGGGGGCATCGAGGTACGCGGCGCGACGGCCGAGATCGCCAACTGGGCGGACACGATCCTGCTGGTTCGCGCCGAGGCCAGCGCCGATGCCGGCAAGCTGCACGCCTTCTTTGCAGCGTCGCCGCTGGCGCCCGGCCTGGGTAGCGTCTTCGCGCGCCTGTCGGGGTCCGGCCCGCTCAACGGCGAGTTCGTCATGTACCTGCCGATCAAGCAGTTCGCCGACCGCGCGTTCACGGTCCACGGACGGGCGGAGGGGATAGAGGCTTCGCTCGAAGGCTTTGGCGGAACCGTGCGTGACCTGCGCGGCGAGTTCTGGGTCCGCAATCGCGAGTTCTTCGCCCCGGCCCTCACGGGCCACTTGCTCGGTGGCGCGGTGGTGGCGCAGGTCACCAGTCGCAGCGCCGACAACGGCGATGTCACGACGGTGATCAATGCGGGCGGCACGCTGGAGGGAGCCCGGCTGCACGACATCGCCAGGCTGCCGCAGAACGCCGGCCTGGCCGGGGTGACCGCTTGGCGCGGAAGCTGGGAACTGCGCAGGCCGGCCGACCCGGGGCTGGCGATCGTCAGCCAGGTTCACCTGGAGGGCGACCTGACCGGCCTGTCCTCAAACCTGCCCGCTCCGTTTGCCAAGCTGCCCGCGGAGTCGCTGCCCTTCAGGCTCGACCTGGACCTGCGGGGCAGCGACAGCGTCCTGGCACGGGCCAGCCTCGGCAGGGGCAGCAAGGCGCTGTTCGAGCTGCGCCGGACCGACGGTGAGCTGCGGCTGGCGCGCGGCGTGCTGCGCTTCGGTGGCGGCGAACCGGTGGCGCTGCCCGTCGGTCCCGGACTCAGGATAGACGGCCGCCTGGCCTCGCTGAGCATCTCGGAGCTGACAGGCCTGCAGTGGAGTCAGCCCGCCGCGCGTCCCCTGCAGGACCTGCTGACCGACGTGCAGCTCGACGTCGGTCGACTGGAGGTGCTGGGCCGCGAATTCATCGGCGTCAGCGGCAGGCTGCGGCCCGGCAACAAGGCCTGGGCGATCAATGTCTCGGCCGACTCGGCGCGGGGCAGCCTGCAGGTTCATTACAGCTTCCCGGGTGAGGTTCCCCTGGTGGCCGACCTGGATCGGCTGCGCGTCGCCCCGGTGGTCCGCGCGCCAGGCGACGACGCCGATCCGCGTCGCCTGCCGGCGATGCGCATCGACATCCGGGACCTGGTGTTCCTCGACTGGCGCCTCGGTCACCTCGCCGCGCGCATCGAGCATGAGCCGGACGGCATCGTCGTGGAAAGTTTTTCGGCGCGGCAACCGGCCTTCGAGGGCAGCGGCAGCGGCTCGTGGCGGGTCACGCCGCGCGGACCGGTCAGCTCGCTGAAGTTCGCCGTCGACAGCGGCGACGTCAAGGGCATGCTGCAGGCCTTGGCGATCGCGCCGGCTATCGAAGCGAAGAAGGGGCGCCTGGAAGCCGACGTCACCTGGCCGGGAGGGCCCGACGAGGAGATCCTGGCCAGGATCTCGGGCGAGGCACGGATCGCCATGTCGGACGGCCGGATGCTGGCGCTGCAGCCCGGTGCGGGGCGCCTCCTCGGCCTGATGAGCCTTT